>JAITUP010000071.1 GCA_031286265.1 Chitinispirillales bacterium
GGGCAAGTCGTTGATTTATAAGGACTTAGGCGCCCAAAGTTATAAATTTTATTAAGGTGTTTATGCAAGTAATTGGTATGTGCCGCCATCGTTCCCACGGCGTGCGCAAGTATCGCGAGTATGATTATCGTTTGTGTAGTCAGTTCCATCATAAAACCCATCTCTTCCCAAAGTTAGAATAATTAACATTAACAGCAACCGTTCTATCCGGCTACGCACTATTGTCGGCAGATACTCGTTCCGCCGCTTACTGTACAGCCTACATTATGGTTAGACCCCTGCGCCAGTAAAAGTGTTACAGGTTATTTTTTTAATTTTGGACTTCACGCCCCTCTTCACCCGCAATCCAACGGTCACAGGCGTAGAATGTCATCGACTGTGAGGCCGGTTATTCTTGCTATTGTGTTTGTGTCAAGCCCCTCGGCTTTCATGGCTTTGGCATTTTTTCTTCGCTCTTCCACTATGCCTTCTGCCCAGCCTTCCTCCCTCCCTTCCTCCCGAGCTTCCTCCTTCGCCACTTCCACCGCAATGTCCTGATTCCATTCTCTTGTAAACATATTAAAAACCTCCATCTGCCAAATTATCGGGATTTTCAACAGTCATCCTCGTCGTCCGACGTACCAAGCGCATATTCTTTCAATTTATTTCTCAGCGTCCGCGTCGAAATGTCTAACATCTCCGCGGCTTTCGTACGATTTTGAGCGCAGTGGTCGAGCGTTTTAATAATTAACTCCTTCTCCGCTTCCGCGATTGTTATCCCCGCTTCAAGCCCGCTGTCGCCGGAAGAAGAGTGCGGTTTAACGGTGCGCGTTCTTTCGCTTAAAAAGTCAAATATTGCCGGTTTTATTAAGCCGGAGCCGGTCATAACTACCGCGCGCTGCATCGCGTTTTCCAATTCTCTGATATTGCCGGGCCAGTTATGGGCGAGGAGCGGCTTGTCGCATCCCGGGGCTAGGCCTTTCACGTCTAAACCGTCTTCGTCATTATACTTTTCTATGAAGTGCGCGGCAAGCGCCATGACGTCTTCTTTCCGCTCGCGCAGTGGTGGGAGTTCTACATGAAACACGTTCAGGCGGTAGAACAGGTCTTCGCGAAACCTTCCATTTTTGATTTCTTCTTCGAGGTCCCTGTTTGACGTGGCGAGTATTCTCACGTCTACCTGCACCGGATCGTCGCCGCCCACCCTTTGCACTTCTCTTTCCTGTATGGCGCGGAGCAATTTTGCTTGGGCAATCATCGGCATTTCGCTTATCTCGTCGAGTAGCAGCGTACCGTAGTGCGCGGCTTCGAATTTTCCGATTTTATTTTTAATCGCGCCGGTAAACGCGCCTTTTTCGTGGCCGAAAAGCTCGGATTCAATGAGACCCTCGGGGAGCGCGGCGCAGTTTATCTTGATGAACGGGCCGGGTTTGCGCGGGCTATGGTAGTGTATCCATCTTGCGATGACTTCCTTACCGGTGCCGGACTCGCCGGTGATGAGTACCGTGGAACGGCTGTTTGCTACAGTCTCTGTAAATTTGCGTATTTCCATGAGCTTGGGTGCGCTGCCTACGTAGTCCCACTTGTCGCGCAGTTCGCTGATTAGCTGTTTATTTTCGTTGACTAACGATTTATTTTCTACGATGAGGGAGCGGTGCTCAAGCGCGCGGCCTACCATCACTTCGATTTTTTGGATGAGCGTATCGTCTTTTTCCAAAAAGGTGAACGCGCCTCTTTCCATCGCCTCAACCGCGGTCTTTATGTCGCCAAAGCCGGTGAAGATGAGGAACGGGACTTCCGGATTGATCTGCTTTATGTTTTCAAGCAGCTCCACGCCATTCATCGGCTGCATCTTGAAATCGGAAATCACGAGGTCAAACCGCTCGCCTCTAAATAGCGTAATCGCGCTTGGGCCGCTTGACGCGGTTTTCACGTCATAACCTTTGCGGCGCAATGTTTCGGCGATGGGTTCGCTCACGTAGTCTTTGTCGTCAACGACGAGAATGTTTATTTTTTCCATAATAACCCTAATATATGTTAATGGCAACGGCTATACAAAATTTAATGCCTATCAATCTCATAATAAACTAAAATCAACGTCAATCCGAGAGCGGTAAATAGCAACAGATTGTTGTTCCCTCCCCTATTTCGCTTTCTATGTCTATCACGCCGCGGTGAGACTCGATTATTTTTTTGACTATGGCGAGGCCGAGGCCGGTGCCGTCTTCCTTTGTTGTGAAAAACGGTTCGAATATTTTGTTTAGATGCTCTGAACTGATTCCCGAACCGGTATCGGCTATGGTAAACAGCGCGTAGTTATTGCCGCCATCGGTGCAGTCTCCGCCGTCAATACCTTTTTTTTCGAGCCCGACTTTCAAAGTTCCGCCATCTTCCATTGCCTGTACCGCGTTCAAACATAAATTTATTATCGCTTGATTCATTTTTTCGGGATCGGCCTTAACGTATAGCTCTTCCGATAATGTAAAAATCTTCTCCACGGCAATATCCCGACCAAGCCTTTCAATTTCTATTTCCGTAAAATCGGCAATCTCCTCGAGCAGCGCGTCGAGCCGTACTTTTCTGAACTCCGTTGATAACGGGCGGGTGTAAACGAGTAAATTCGAGACGATTTTATTCAGTTTGGCAAGGCCTTCGGTAATTTTACCTAACGTTTTCCGCCTCGGATCCTGTGGATCGATGTCCCGTTCCAACAGACCCGCCCATACGCCCATCGCGCCGAGCGGATTCCTTATTTCGTGCGCTACGGTTGCAGACATCTCGCCGAGGGCGGCCATTGTTTTTGCTTGCTGGAGTTCTATGTTTTTGCTTTCGAGTTCGAGTTTTACTTTTTTGAAGTCTTCCTGCACGGACATATAGGCGCGCTCAAGCTGCTCCGACTGCGCCTGAAACGCGTCGAATGCCCGTTTGAGAGTTTCAAACGCCTCGATCGAAATTGTACCGTTAACGCCGCCGTCCGCCATTTTTGAATCCTATTCATCCATCAATTAAACGTTGCGCTTTTGCTGTACATCTTTTCTACGTATTGCTTCAGTTTTTCTTCTTCCGCTAAAAATTCTTTTATTATATCTTCCGTCCGCGTCAAAATATCGTTGAGCGCCGCGGCATCGACGGTGTTTGACAATTTTTCACGATGTTCCTGCCAAAACTCGATATGCCCGGCAACATCCGATCGCTCCTGATTTATTTTATCAATAAGTTTTACTTTTTTGTCAACACCGACCATCAAAATTCCAGGATCGCCGCGCGACAGAATCAATTGGCTCATATTGGCACGAACGCCGTCCAACAGTTCCTTGTAGAGAGATAACTGGCGTTCGAACGACATGCACAACTCGTTGACTATAATTTTAACGTCCTGCACGGAATTCATGCTCCCAGATTGTGTCCTCCAGCCTCCACTGCGCCTGTATCGCCCAATAATCATCGGGAAATCTTTGCATCAGTTCTCTATACATATCGACCGCCTCGCGATACTGCCTCAGGTTACGATGAGTGCCGGCGATTTGGAAGAGGCCCCACGGCGTTTCCCGAAAATCCGGGTATTTTCTTGTCGCCCGCTGATAAAAATCAAGCGCGGCCTGAAAATTCCTCTGCCTGAAACGGATATCGGCAATCTTGTAGTAACTATCCGGAACACGTACGCTGACGTTATTCCTTTCCCCCGTCTCAATCGCCGCGTTGAAAAAATTTACCGCACGGTTGTTGTCGCCGAGGGCCGCGGCGGCGTTACCTAGTTTGTAGTTCAGGATGACCCTGTCCACTGGTGTCGCGTTTCTGCTTTGCAACGCCTGATTGTAGGCATCCAACGCCCGCCTATGGTCTCCAAGATCGGTATAGCTGTCGCCTAAGCGTTCATAAGCCCTGCCTACCCACTCGTGATTTCTGTGGCTTTGGATGAATTGGCGAAACAGCCGCTCGGAAACGGCGTAGTCTCCCCTTTCCTGATAGCAACTCGCCTTAAAAAACTCGGCCCTCGGCGCAAAACGATGGTTAGGAAATCTGTTGAGAAATTGCTGGAACTGATTTTCAGCGTCTTTGTACAGGCGCAGCCTGTAGAGGCATATCCCCGCGTTATAAATGGCCTGCGCGGCAACCGGCCCGTTTGGATTTTCCGCCAGCACCCTCCTGAACTCGCGCAGCGCGTCATCGAAACGGCCTGCCTGAAAAGCGCGAATGCCGCCAAGCAGTTTTTGGCCGAGATCGGTTATGGTATCGACCGTCATCATAGACAACATCTCATCGATGCGTATTTCGATAGGCGTGTATCTTTCGGGCGCCGCCGCCCGTAACTCGGCAGCGTCAGCGGTAGCGGCGGCAGGCGTCGCCGCCGGTGTCTGTTGAGCCGGAGCCGCTTGCTGCGGTTGAGTTTGGGCCGCCGTCTGCGGCTGTGCCGGAGCCCTTTGCCCGCCATACAATTCGATAAGCCTCGCCGCTTCGTCCCTGTCAAAATTTGTCGCGTTGGTCGCAAGAGCGGCCCTGAGATGCCTCACCGCGTCGTTCCTTGCGCCCTCCTCGCCCAAGATCACTCCCAAATGAAAATTGGCCGCGCCGCCGTATACAGGGTGCGGTATGGCTCTACGGAAATTTATCTTTGCCATATCCATCTGCTTGTTTTTCATACGGACAAGCCCCGCGTAGTAATAGGCGCCGGGGTGATTTGGATGATTGGCGAGGATTGCCCGCACGGCGGTTATCACCTCGTCATACTTGTTCTGTTCGTATAGCGATACCACGTTCCTCATGGCCTCTTCCGCGGGCCGTGCGGCCGCGGCGGCGGCGGGTTGCTGCTGCGCCGACCCTTGCGCGGCGGGCTGTTGTGCGGCCGATTTTTGAACATCGGGCGCGGTTGCGGGTGGAAGCGTGCCGCGCATCCTGTCCATGAGTCTGTTAATCAACGTCTGTACGCTGTCCCTCACCCGCGGATCGCTGCCGTTTTGGTATACCTGATACTCGCGCACCGCCCTGTCGAACTGCCCGTCGGCGGCAAAAGCATCCGCGAGCATGAGCTGCGCTTGCCTCCAGCCGGGATTGTATAGAAGCGCGCGCTGTAAATTGAAAATGACGAGCTTATGGTTGCCCTGCGCACGGTATATCTCGGCGAGCCGCATATAGGAGTCATAGTGATCCGGAGAAGCGGCAAGCACTTTTCTGAACTCCTCTATAGCCAAGTCGAATTTCCCCTCATCCTTATACTGAACCGCAATCCTGTAGTGGATGGGATTGGCGGACAGTGGGCTGACGGCCGCGGATAGCAAGCATAGGAGGCAAATGAGCGCACCGCTCCATGCCAGCCGCTTTCCGCCGCTCGGCGTTTGACGCATGACGTTTGTCATATACTGCTCACTCCTGTTGGTTTTATTTGCACGTTTCTTAGCACTTCCTTCACGTTTTGTTCGGTAAGCCCCAATTTTAAAGACACGTTAGGATACACCTCTTCAGCCTCAATGCAACAATCTTTCGCCTCTTGCAATAAGACCTCTAACTTCATGATCTTCTCCTCAAAATAGCGCTGTGCGGCGACAGAATCCGTAAAACTTTTGTTAAGGCCGTTAAAATCCTCCGTCATGCTATCGGGTATGACACCGTCCTCATCCATATTATCGCGCACAAAATCGTATAATTCCGATATACACCCCTCCGTCAAGAGATTCTGTGACCGGAGGTTAGCTTTCAAGTCGTCACACTCTTTCATGAAATGACGTATTATCCCTACATCAACTATCGTCCGCGTATGACATTCGCCGCCAATCTGCACCGCGCCTATCCCGCATACCGCGGCGACCTGCCCGCCTATGATATTGACGGCTTTCACCAAACCCTTGCTGACGACGTCCGATTCGATTATGCTCCCGGATACCGTCACGCCGCCCTCCGCGGTCATTTTTACCTTTTCGAGAGAAACGGCCCGCACGTTCCCGCCGCATTCTATAGACGTACCGCGCGCCGGGGAACGCATTTCCAAATCACCGCCGCACTTAACAGTCGCGTCCTCTATCCCGCCCACAATTAAAAGCGCCCCCCCCACGTCCACCGCCGCCCCGGAACGAATCGTCCCGTTAATCCTCAAACTTCCTTCAAACATAACATCCCCGGTGGCTGGGATTATGTCGTCTTCAAGCTCCATGTAAGGGCTCACTTCCACCGCCCCGTCCGGCGATACGCTGAGCACACCGCTAAACTCCGCGATAAGGACGTTCGGATCGTTCGGCGAAACTTGTGCGCCGCTTCCGCACTTAAGCTTGACATCGTTGACGCGAGACGCGTGCATGGCCTTGCCGAGCACGTCTACCCCGGACACCCCGGGCACCGGCGGAACGCGCCGCGCAATCGGAGTCCCGGATTTCACATCAATAAATTCACACAACCGCTCCTGTGCAACCACAACATTCCCGGCCAAAAATTCAATACGGCCGTCGACCCCCGGCTTGGGCTGCGTCCCGTGTGCGACCTCAACGTGCGTGCCGTAGACCGGCGATGCCGCAAGTTTGTTGATCGCATCAATGTCATGACCGAAAACCACCCCTTTTTGAGTCAACTCACTGAGCAGCAAGCCCATAGTCACCGGATTGCCGCTGTCTTGCAACATGACAAGCGCCGTCATTTTGTCGTCGGTATAACTGATCGCGACATCCTTATTAGGCTGTTTCGGCTCCCCCATCGCACAGTTTCCATATCGTTAAAATGATAGATATACAATCCCCTAATATAAATATACTACAATACCGAGAGATAAAGCAATTTGAATTTATTTTTTAATAAAGCAAATTCGTTTTTTATATTTCTTGGCACTGCCGTCTCATAAGATTTTACCGTTTTTTTTAAAAAACCCCTTTTTAAAAACCTTTTTTTAAAATGTGTCGCCTAACCCCCCGATACCGCTCCGTAATGTTTGGGACAACAAAGGCTCGTGTGAATGGATAGGGCGATGTTCATTCTTGCGCGGTTGGGGTGCGGTGGTTTTTTAAAAAAAAATGGTAAAATCTTATGAGACAGCAGTGATTTTAATTATATTATGATTATGGACACTGCGACCTCCGAACATGAAACCGCGCAAACCGCCAACCGTGAATATAAAAACTCTGTATTCACGCTGCTATTTGGCGATATCGCCGCGCAACTCTATTGCGCCGTCGTCGGGAAAGCCTATGACCCGGCCATGCAGGTAAAAGTAACAACGCTTACCGATGTACTAT
>JAITUP010000089.1 GCA_031286265.1 Chitinispirillales bacterium
CCGCCATGAGAATTTTAGAACAGTTCTGCGCGCTGAAATTCGGTAACACAAGCCTCTCAATAGGAATCGCCGAAGCGAAAAACGACGAAGACGAAAAATCACTCGTGCGCAGAGCGGACGTGGCGATGTATATGTCCAAAAAAAGCGAAACCGAACGGATTACGTTCGCTATGGATGACAACACTCCCGCAAGATAAACATGCAAACCGCTCCCGACACCGCCACGTTCAACGATTCGGCGCCGCTCTCCGCTATGGGGATACGCATACGGTAATCACACATTTCAAGCAACCCGCCGCTCAACCCCGCGCCCTCGCTGCCGAGCGCGAGGATGTGGGGGCCAAGGTTTTTGAAATCACCCGACTCGGAACCGGCGAGGTCAGCGGCCAGTAATTTATAACCGCGATTTTTTAAGCCCGAGGCAAGCGGCAGATATTCGGCGGTCTTCCGTATCCACACCGAAAGAACGGAGCCGGCCGTCGACTGAACCGCCTTGGGGGAAAACGGATCGGCGCACTGATCGCTCAAAATCACGCCGTTAACCCCAAAAGCGGCCGCGGTGCGGATGAGGGTCCCGACATTGCCGGGGTCCTGCACGTGTTCAAGCAAAAGGACGCGGGAGCCGAGGAGCGGCTGTTCGGGGATTTTTGACGTGTAGGTATCGGGCGGGATCCGCACCACCGCCGCGATCCCCTGAGGGGTGCGGGACGCGCAGATCGATTTCATGTTGACTGCGGATATCGCGCGGATTTTTATCGGTTTTGCCGTTGACGGCGGCGCGGTATCGTCGGTATGGAGCAATTCTTCAATACTGTCGATGTGAAACGTCAATATCTGATCAACAGCCCGTTTGCCCTCTATTATGAAGCAGCCGTGTTCGCGGCGATTTTTGGGGAAGGCGAGAGATTTGTACCATGATATGGGTTTCATTATTGATATCCGGCCATTTTCTTCAACATTTCCACCTCGTCCGCCCAAATTTCCTCATTCGGCGTCTCCAAAATGCACGGGATACCGTCAAACCGCGCATCCTCCATAAGCAGGCGGAACGCCTCTTTCCCCAAACTCCCCTTCCCTATGCTCTCGTGGCGGTCAACCGCGCTGCCAAATACGTTTTTGGAATCGTTCAAATGAAGCCCGCGAAGGTATTTGAAGCCAACTACCCGCTCAAACTCGCCCATAGTTTCGCCGTAGCTTTTCTCATCCCGTATATCGTAACCCGCGGCAAAAATGTGGCAAGTATCAATGCACGCGCCAACTCTCGCCTTGTCGTCAATTTTGTCAATGACAGCCGCCAGATGCTCAAAGCGGAAGCCTACATTGCTCCCCTGCCCGGCGGTGGTTTCGAGGACTATTGTCACCCCGTTAGTTTTATCGAGGACAATGTTTATCGATTCCGCGATAACGGCGAGGCATTCGTCAACGTTTATAGCCTTCAAATGACTGCCGGGATGGATGTTTAAAAGCGTCAGCCCAAGCGCCGCGCATCTTTGCGCTTCGTCGATCAGCGCGTTTACGGAGCGCTCTCTGTTTTCCTTATCGGGATGGCCGATGTTGATCAGGTAGCTGTCATGGACAAGAACCGCCCGCGGATCGTATCCATGCAACTCCATGTTCTTCCCAAAAGCGTCTATTACCGTGGGTTCAAGCGGTTTTGCATCCCAGCGTTTTTGGTTTTTCGTGAACAGCGCGAAACCGGACGCGCCGACCGCGCGGGCGTTGACGGGCGCGTTGTGCACGCCGCCCGCGGCGCTGACGTGGGGGCCGATATATTTTTTCATTTATCGCATAGCCTTTAAAAAGTTAGCGTCGTCGCGCCAGCCCGGCGTGACCTTCACGTGCAACTTCAGCGACGCCCTCATTCCTATCAGGTTTTCAATATCTTTTCGCGCGTCTCTTTTAATTTTTTCAATCAACGCCCCCTTAGGGCCGATAACTATCCCCTTTTGCCCCATAGTTTCCACATGTATTCCGGCGACAATTTCATGTTTCTGCGCCGTTTCCCTATATACCTCAATCTCGACGAACACCGCGTGCGGGACTTCTTCGCGGGTATTTATGATGACCTGCTTGCGAATGAACTCCGCGGCGATCGTCCTCATGCTCGCGTCAGTCAACGAGTCGTCGTCAAAATATTTTGGGCCTTCGGGGATCAACGGGGCGACGGCGTTCAAAAAAACATCTCTCGATTTAGAGCTGGAAGCGGATATTTTTATCATCGGCGAATTGTCGAACCCTTTGTACGACGAGAGGAACGTGTCGATTTTACCGTCCGGGTCGCCGCACAGGTCAATCTTGTTAAACACAAGCAAAACAGGAACCCCGGACGACGCCGCAATCGCCGCGCAATCGCTCTCCTCATCGCCGAAGTCACGCGACAAATCAACAAGGTAACACACCAGATCCATGCCGGAGCCGACAGCGGACACGGCATCTTCCCGCATCAGTTTATTGAGGGCGTGCTTTCCCCTATGCATCCCCGGGGTGTCAACAAAAACGATCTGCGTATCGTCGGTTGTGTATATGCCCCTGATATTTTGCCGGGTCGTTTGCGGCAGCGCGGTGACGATTGATATCTGCTCCTGCAGCACGGTATTCATCAGCGTGGACTTGCCGCTGTTTGGACGGCCGAAGAGGGCGATGAACGCGGAGCGGAATGT
>JAITUP010000105.1 GCA_031286265.1 Chitinispirillales bacterium
TTTTTGGGGGTACTCTGTATATACTATATAGGTATGCTTGTAGTACGTAGGCTTGTTTACTATGGTGACATCTAATATATATGGGGGGGGGGGGGGGGCAGTTTTGTCAAGTGCAAAAAACGCCGTTTTTAGGGCATTAGAGGCCGTTTTTAGGGCAAAAACGACCGTTGCGGCAAAAGTACAATATATAATTATTGATGGCATGTTAGTCAACACCAAGATAGTTTGCTCCATAGTCATAGTAAATTTATATTTTCACATTACCCTTTTGTGCCTACGGCGGCACAGTCATTAGAAGATAATATTTGGTTTATCGAAAATGCAAAAAATATTGTTTTTTTTAGGCCTTTAATGCGGATGACTGCGGCCGGCCGCCCTTACAGGTTTTATGCGCCGCGTCATATTTGTATCCGATCGAGGGGTGGCGGCCTTTTTCAATGGAGTAAGGGTTAATCGCGGACGCAGCGAACCGACAGGCCATAGTCCGCACTGCGAACGCCCGAGCCCAGATCATCGCGCATTGAATACATGAACCGGGAGTGCGCGCCCTCATAGGCCTCCGTAGCCGTCCACCATTTACCAACAGTAGTGCCGTAGTGGAAGTCGCCATGCTCGCCCATGCAGTAGCGGTAGCCGCCGGGCAGCGCCGACCAGCCGAATTGGTCAGCACCATCCCAGCCGATATTCGTTTTGAGCCTCTCAGCGGCTTTTTGACTGCCGGAATGCCGCTCCAAATCGTACCACTCCGTACGGTCCGGCAACCGCCAACCGCGGGGGCAGGCCTTCATCGCAGCCTCCCAATCATAAAGCCTGCCGTATTTTTCGCAATTAGAGCCATCATTATCATAACACCAGGAGCTGTCGATTTCAAAGTTCAAATTTTCGGCCATCCACGTAAGACTGCCGATTTTAACGGTACGGTACGCCTTGCCGTCGCGTGAATCAATAAACGACGCCCTGCTAAATTGCGCCGCGGGCGCCCGCTCCCCGCCGCCCGAAATTCCCAACATCAAATTAATCTGCTCCTGAACGACATCAAAAATCTCTTCACCCTTTATCACTTTCATTACGTTCGAGAACTCCGCGACCTTGGTTTCCACCACCACCATCCGCATACCGATATAAATCTCTCCCCCGTAAGTTGATTTTTCCACCACGCAAACATACGCCGCCCCCGCGTCCTGCCCCAGAGCCGCGATATCTTCGTCCGACACCGACCCGCTCATTTGCCTTATATGTTCCTGCGCTATGACATCGATGGCATCGACGGCGATCATTTGGTATTTGCCGGTTCTGATTAAAAAATTGTTGACCAACATCCTCAAAACCTCGCGCCCCTCGGGATCGCCCACTATGTATACGGCGGCTTTGGGCTTTTCCGCCGCCGGTTCGCCGGTCTGAGGATTATTTTCATCGCCGCGGGTATGCGCTTGCTCCCCTGCCACATTCGCATTTTGCTCGTTCACCATGCCGATTATTCGCTCCTTCTCCATATCGACCGTTTGCGTTTGATCCTGCCCCACTCCGGCTTTTTGCCCGTGTTTCCCGCATCCCGTCGCTGCAATCCCTAAAACTATTGCCAGCCCCACAACGACCAATCCTAAAATAGACCGCAATCCACGCATACCGCAACCTCCGCCGGTTTGAATTGTAGATAGATAAAACATCATCACTAAATAATATACATTGCGGTTAAGCGGCAGTCTTGGAAAAATGAAAAGTTTTATGGAGACAACGACAACATACACTCAAAACAGGGCGTTACGGGGACAAAAGCCCCGTAACATAATATAGGAAATACATACTTTTAATCTTTTGACTCTGATTCCGTTTCTTCCACGGCTGGCGTTTCGGCGGCGGCAACTTCTTCCACAACCGTAGCCTCTTCTGTTTCAGCAACCGCAACTTCTTCCACAGCCGGTGTCTCGATGGCTACAGTTTCTTCCAGCGCCTCTACTGGAACAGACGCTTTTTTCGCGGTTGTTTTCTTTGCGGCGGGCTTCTTTTTGGCGCCGCTACGTTTTCTGATTGGATCGTTGTGGCCGCTGCGGCCTACGAGTTCTATGATGGCCATGGGGGCGTTGTCGCCCTTGCGGTTTTCGGTCTTGAGGATTCTGGTGTAGCCGCCGTTGCGCTCTTTGTAGCTTGGGGCGATATCTTCGAACAGTTTCTTCAAGACTTTTTCATCATTAATCCTGCGAGCCGCGAGGCGGATCGCGTGGAGGTCGCCCTTCTTGCCGTAGGTGATGAGGCGTTCTACTACGCCGCGTACTTCCTTAGCTTTCGCGACCGTAGTCGTTATCCTCTCCTTATCGAGGATCGATATGGCCATATTGGAAAGCATCGCCCTGCGGTGAGACGCGGTCCTGTTTAACTTTCGTCCTGATACTAGATGACGCATGGTTATACTGCCTTTTTATTATGTTGTTACGTTATTATACAAAGCCTTTAATCACTTCACATCGACGCTACCCTACCCTACAGGCAATCGCCGCCCCTCTTCTACTCCGTCATGATGCTGTCCGAGTCCATCCCAAACGATAGACCTAAATTGGTCAGCACGCTGTTGAGTTCGTTGAGTGACTTTCTGCCGAAATTCTTATACTTCAGCATGTCTGTTTCCTGGTTTTTCACCAAGTCGGCCAACGTTATGATATTCGCCGCGCTCAAACAGTTGCCGGAGCGGACGGATAATTCAAGGTCTTTGACCTCTGTCCTCAGGAGCTGCCTGAGTTTTTCGGTCTTCTCGTCCCGTACCTTTTCCTCGATAGGCAGGAAACTGCCTTCGATGTTTATCATCACTTCGAGGTGATCGTACAGCAGTTTGGCCGCATAACCGATGGCGTCTTCGACCGAAATGCTGCCGTCGGTCCAGATGTCAAAAATTATCTTGTCGAAATCGGTACGCTGGCCTACGCGGGTGTTTTCTACCACGTAGTTGACTTTTGTGACCGGCGAGAAGATGGAATCTATGGGGATTGTCCCTACAGGATCGTCTTCTCTCTTGTTCTGCTCGGCGGCGACATACCCGCGCCCGTCCGACACCTTCATTTCGATATTGAGCTTCGCGTCGGAATTAATGGTCGCGATGTGCAGATCGGGGTTGAGTATTTCAACGCCGGCGTTTTTTTCGATATCTGACGCTTTCACGTCCCCCGCGCCGCTAACTTCGAGCCTTAGGGTAACATCTTCATCGGCGAGTAGTTTCATACGCAACTGCTTGATATTCAGGATGATGTCGGTAACATCTTCCGTCACGCCCTCAAGCGTGGAATATTCGTGCGGGGCCCCGTCTATACGCACCGAGACCACAGCGCCGCCCTGCAGCGACGACAACAATATCCTGCGCAATGAGTTGCCAATTGTGTAGCCCCAACCCCGCTCGAGCGGCTCTATCGTAACGCGCGAGTAGTTGGGCACGTTGTCGGGGTTGTCCAGCTTAATGCCTTTCGGCATCAGTAAACTCTTCCATTTCATCTTGTATCAGATCCCCTTTTTTATAAAAGCGGGCGGGCCATTAAACCCAGCCAACATTATTATCTTGAGTATAATTCAACAACTAACTGTTCCTGTACGTCAACCGGTATCGACCCGCGCTCCGGTATCCGCACTACCTGACCTGCCAATTTCACTTTATCGACCGTCAACCAATCCGGCGTCTCTCTCGTCGATTTGAGAGCGGAGTGTATGATGGCAAGACTCTTGCTCGCGTCTTTGACCTCTATCGTGTCGCCGCCTTTCACGCGGTACGACGGGATGTTTACCTTTTTCCCGCTAACCGTGAAATGGTTGTGCAACACGAGCTGGCGCGCCGCGCTTCTCGATGGCGCAAAGCCAAGACGGTATACGACGTTGTCGAGCCTCGTCTCGAGCAGTTGCAAGAGATTTTCGCCTGTAACGCCGCTGGCCCGCGAGGCCGTCTTGAAGTAGAGGCTGAATTGCTTTTCCAAAACGCCGTAGATCCTGCGGATCTTCTGCTTTTCTCTAAGCTGCGTGTTGTATTCGGTCGCTGAGCGGCGGCGCTTGGTCTGGCGCATTCCCGGTGGGAAAGGACGTCGCTCGACGGCGCATTTTTCGGTCGTGCAACGTTCGCCCTTAAGCATCAGTTTTACGCCTTCTCTGCGGCACTGGCGGCATTTGGGGCCGTGATATACTGCCATTCGTTTTCTCCTGTGTTACCTATGTCCAACATTACCTTGTTGATGGTCGGCATCTTACCTCCATCAAGCGCGGGCGACCGAAAAACGGCCAACCCTCCATACAAACCGTTACATATTTTCGTTTATGTCAATCGTATATTGCCCGACTTTTATCAATCCGGCAATTATCCTCAAAACAATATTACTTCTGTGGCGCCTTTTTCTTATTGGCTATCGTTTTGCGCGGACCTTTACGCGTACGGCTGTTTGTCCTTGTGCGCTGACCATGGCACGGCAAGCCTCTGCGATGACGCAAGCCGCGGTAGCAGCCGACATCCATCAGACGTTTAATGTTCATTCTTACCTCAGAGCGAAGGTTACCCTCGGTCTGATACTCGGTATCGACGACGCGGCGGATTTTGTCGAGTTCTTCCTCGCTCATATCCTTAATTTTCTTTTCCGGACAAATTCCCGCTTTGGTCATGATTTCCGCAGCGGATGAGTGGCCGATGCCGAAAACGTACGTCAACGCGGTTACCGCGCGCTTATTCTTTGGAATATCAACTCCTGCTACACGAGCCATTGACTAATTCTCCTTCCTCAGCCTTGACGCTGCTTGTGCTTGGGGTTCTTGGGGCATATAACCCTTACGACACCCCTGCGACGTATCACTTTGCAATTATTGCACATCGGTTTTACCGACGTTCTTACTTTCACGTTATCCTCCTTCTTATACCCTGCGCCTTTTGGGCGGGCGGCAGCCGTTGTGCGGAACTGCGGTAAAGTCTCTGATACATGTAACCTTAAGGCCGGATGCCACGAGTGACCGTATCGCGTTTTCGCGGCCGTTGCCCGCGCCGCGCAGATGCACTTCGATCTTGCGCATGCCAGCGTCGTAGGCGGTCTTGCCGACCAACTCGGCCGCAAGGCCCGCCGCATACGGCGTACTCTTACGTGAACCCTTGAAACCGGATTTGCCGGGGGTATTCCAAGCGACCGCGTTACCCTTAACGTCGGTTACGTTGATGATCGTGTTATTAAACGTTGCGCGAACGTGAGCAATGCCCTCCGCAGGGGCTTTTTTCTTTTGCTTTTTCGCACTGGACGAATCTTTACTCATCGCACTAATTCCTTCGTTTTATTTATTATTTGTATCTGTATACAATTCTGCCTCTTGTCAGATCGTATGGCGATAACTCTACCAACACCTTGTCACCCGGCAAGATGCGAATATAGTTCATCCTCATCTTGCCCGATATATGCGCCAAAACCTCGTGTTTATTTTCAAGTTGTACCTTGAAAGTCGCATTGGGTAACGCTTCCGTTATCGTCCCCTCGACCTGTATCGCGTCGTCTTTACCCATGCTTCATCAATCCCGCGCTTCAGGCTTATCGCCTGCCGCGCAACGTGCCCTTCTTCATAAAGCCCTCGTAGTTGCGCATCTGCAAATGCGATTCCAACTGCTGGAGGGTGTCTAAAGCCACGCCGACCACGATCAAAATGCTCGTGCCGCCAAAATAAAACCCGCCCATCGGCCCCATAAGCATCATTGGCAAAACCGCGATAAGCGCGAGGAATACAGAACCCGGCAATGTTATCCTCGTCAACACGTTTTCCAAATATTCCGCAGTCTTTTTGCCTGGACGAATGCCGGGAATAAAGCCGCCCTGGCGCTTCAAATTGTCGGCAATATCCACCGGATTGAACACTATCGCCGTATAAAAGTAAGTAAAGAATATAATTAAAAGCCCGAAGAAAACGGAGTAAATTATTCCACCCGGCCCTAAAACTCTAAACAAGTCTTCTAAGAACGGCGATGTCTCGGCACCTGCGAAACTCCTCACGATCATGCCGGGGAACGTCATAATTGATGACGCGAAGATGATAGGAATTACGCCGGCCATATTGAGGCGTAGCGGCAAGACGGTGTTTTGACCCGCGTACATCTTTGTCCCTACTACTTTTTTGGGCGTCTGAATAGGTATGCGCCTCATCGCCTGCGTCATGATTACCACCGCCACGGTCGCGACAAGCACTATACCCAAAATCGCGAGCGCGGTAACGATATGGCCCCTGTCGACCAATATCATTCTGACTTGATTGATGATCGCCATCGGCATTTCCGCCACTATACCTATGAATATCAAAAGTGAAATCCCGTTCCCCACCCCGCGCGCGGTAATCTGCTCACCAAGCCACATCGTTAGCACAGTACCCGTGGTTAGCGATACGACCGTGGTAAACATGAACAGGAAACCTCTCATTTCCGGGATAACGGCAGTGCCGCCTTCTACGGTCGATATAAAAATGGAGATACCTATCGCTTGAATAGCGCCGAAAATAACCGTACCGTATCTCGTGTACTGCGTCAGTTTTTTGCGCCCCTCGGCGCCTTCGCGTTGCAACTTGTGAATGGCCGGGAATATCGTCCCCATCAACTGCATTATGATAGAAGCGGTGATGTAGGGCATGATGCCGAGCGCAAATACGGCAAAACGGCCGAAACTCCCGCCCACAATCATGTCGAAAAGCCCAAAAAGCCCGCCGCTGTCGGAGTCGAGGAAATTCCTGAGCACCGAGGTATCGACACCCGGGGTAGGCACGTGCCCGCCGAGCCTGTATAGGAATATGACCAAGAGGGTGAAGAAAATCCTTTTCCTCAACTCCGGAACCTTGAACATATTACGCGCAGTATTTATTGCATTATTAAGCACGGTTAAACTACCTCTGCCTTCCCTTTTGCTTTTTCAATTTTTTCCTTGGCGGTTTTTGAATAGGCGTTGACCTTGAAAGTGAGCGGCTTGGTAAACTCACCCGTTCCCAAAATCTTCACCGGCTCACCCGCATCATGGATAAGCCCGAATTCGCGCAACACCTCCGCCGTAACGTCGCGCCCGCCCACATCAATCTCCTCGAGGGAACCGACGTTGACGATTTGATATTCTTTTTTAAAGGGGCTATGAAAACCCACTTTCGGCACTCCGCGCGTAAGCGGCGTCTGTCCGCCCTCAAAATAGAACTTCTCCTGACGGCCGCTTCGCGACTTGGCGCCGCCGCTGCCGTATCCCGCCGTTTTGCCCTGACCGCTGGCCGTGCCGCGCCCGAGACGCTTGGAGTTTCTGTGCGAACCTGCCGCCGGCTTTAAGCTATTAAGTTTAAGCATATTACACTTCCTCAACCTTGACCAGGTGCATGACGGCATCAATCATGCCGCGAATCGACGAGTTGTCGTCATGAACAACCGAATGATTCATTTTACGGATACCGAGAGCCTTGATCGTCGCCTTTTGATTCGCGAGGCGACCGATTGTGCTTTTGGTCTGCGTGACTTTCAGTTTTTTTGCCATCGTTATCAAAACTTTCTTTTTTGTTTTGGCGGATGGATGCAATCCAAATCCCCCCGTTACACTCTTCACAAGCGCGGAGCGACCGCTCCCGCCATCTATTTTTCTCTGTGGGGCGCTACCCACAGACATCAATTTCCACATTATACGGCAATCTGGCGCAACTGCCTGATTTGCTCCCTCGTCTTCAACTGCTTGAGACCGTTGAGCGTCGCTTTAACAACGTTGTGCGCGTTTGTCGTTCCCAAACACTTTGTAAGGATGTTGCGCACGCCGGCTAATTCGAGCACCGCTCTTGCGGGACCGCCCGCAATGACACCCGTACCGGGAGCCGCCGGCTTCAGTATGATCCTGCCCGCGCCGAAGCGGCCTATCACGTCGTGCGGGATCGTCCCGTCTACAACGCTGACTTTCGCCATGTTCTTTTTCGCGCTCTCGCCGGCCTTGCGTATAGCCTCGGTTACGTCATTGGCCTTGCCCATACCGATTCCGACCATTCCGCCGCCGTTGCCCACAGCAACGAGCGCGTTGAATCCGAACCGACGGCCGCCCTTGACCACCTTCGCCACACGGGTGACGGCTACCAGCCTTTCCGAAAACTGCGGCTCACCGCCGCTCACTAACATTTCTTCATTGCTCAAATGTACAACTCCTTCTTGGTAGCGGACAGGCAATATTGCCGCCCCTACGTTCAATCAGAATACAAGCCCTTTGCCACGCGCCGCCTCCGCCAAAGCCTTTACGCGGCCGTGATAGAGATAGCCCTTTCTGTCAAACACAACCGTCTTCACACCCTGCTCCATCGCCTTTTCGGCAATCATCTCGCCGATAATCTTCGACACCTCGGTCTTGTTCAGCGTCTTACCGGACGTTTTTGCCGCAAATTCCTTACCAACGCTACCGACCTGGGCGATCGTCCTGCCCAAAACGTCGTCGACGACCTGAGCGTAGATATGGTTGATGCTGCGCCTCACGCACAAACGCGGGCGTTCCGTCGTCCCGCTGATCGACTTGCGCACACGCGCCGCACGGCGGGAGCGTTCGAGACTTCTTCTTTTTGCGATACTCATGTTAATTATCTACTCCACATCCTTAAGATTCAAAAATTCTTATTTACCAGCCGTCTTACCCGCTTTTCTGCGAACCACTTCACCGGCATACCTTATACCCTTGCCTTTGTAGGGCTCGGGGGGACGTATTCTGCGTATGTCCGCGGCGGCCTGACCCACCTTTTCCTTGTCGATGCCTTCAACCGTCATTTTCGTGGCGCCTTCTAACTTGTAGGTAAGTCCCGGGCGCGCCTTGAACAGCACCGTATCCGAGAGGCCCGCGGCGATCAGCACATCGGCGCCTTTTTGCTCAAATTTGTAACCGACACCCACGACTTCAAGGCCAATCGTGTAGCCTTGCGATACGCCGATTACCATGTTGTTGACTAACACACGGTACAGCCCCCACAATGCCTTTGTGTTTTCGTTTTCAACACCCGGCTGAACGCTCACAATACCATCGGCCATCTCAACCTTTACTTCGGGCGGCAAACTTCTCGCCAACGTCCCCTTGGGGCCTTTGACTTCTATTTTCCCGCTGTCGATCTTAATTGCCACTCCGCTTGGCACCGTAACCGGTAACTTTCCTATGCGTGACACCTTGAACTCCTCTTTATATTGCGGCGGATTCTGCCGTCGTCCATACATTATGAGCGACCATAGTCCGCACGTTCTTTTCGTTCTCAAGTGCGGGACAAAGCAAAATCGCCATCCCGCCAACGTCCTGATTAAACCTTTACCACACTAATCCAATAACTTCCCCGCCGACGTTCATTTGGCGGCAATCCTTATCAATCATCACGCCTTTTGACGTACTGACTATGGCTATGCCCATCCCGTTGAGCACTCTGGGTATGCCGCCGACGCCAACGTATTTCTTGCGGCCGGGGGTCGATACCCGCTTGAGCCCCTGAATGGCGTTCCTCATTTCTTCGTCATACTTGAGCAGAATCTTAATTGTGCCCTGTTTCTCATCCTCGACAAACGCGTATTTCGCGATGAAGTGGTTTTCAAAGAGTATCTTTGTGATCTCTTTTTTCAACTTGTTCGCGGGGATGTTCACGGTACGCTTCCTCGCTTGGATAGCGTTCCTGATCCTGTTGAACATGTCGGCAATTTGGTCTGTTAACATCCTCTTACTACCCCTTATATGTATTGGTTATGAGGGCCATGCCGCGTGGGGGGATTGCCATCCGCGCCGCGCGATGCGCCTCCATACTGTTTTTCTTTTACCAGCTCGACTTCACAACGCCCGGAATCTCGCCCGCGAGCGCCATTTGTCTAAAGCACAGTCTGCACAGCCCGAAGTCGCGGATGAACGCGCGCGGACGGCCACAACGTTTGCAGCGTGTATACGCGCGAACCTTAAACTTCGGTTTTTTCCTGCATTTTTCTATCAATGCCTTACGTGCCACTTTGTACTGCCCCTTTTTTTACTGTTTCCTGAACGGCATCCCTAATTCTTCCAACAGGCCGAAACCTTCTTCGTTATTCTGCGCTGTTGTGTTGATGCAGATGTCCATTCCCGATATTTTCGCGATCTTGTCGCGGTCAATCTCTAAAAATACTATTTGCTCTTTCAAACCCATAGTATAATTTCCAAAACCGTCAAAAGATTTTTTCGGCAGCCCTCTGAAATCGCGTATACGCGGGATGGTTATGGCTACCAATCTGTCGAAAAACTCCCACATTCTCACACCGCGCAATGTCACTTTCACGCCGATCGGCATGTTTTCGCGCAGTTTGAAGTTAGAAATCGCTTTCTTGGCGCGTGTGACCACCGGCTTCTGGCCGCTGATGTCGCGCAGACAATTTACGGCTTCGTCAATCAGCTTGGCATCGCCCACGGCATCACCCACGCCCATGTTTATCACGATCTTATCGAGACACGGCACCTGATTGACGTTTTTGTAGCTGAAGCGCTTCATTAGCGCGGGCACTACGGTCTTCTGATATTTTTCCCGCATGCGGGGTTTCTGTTTTGCTGCTACCTTACTCACTTATATCGTCTCCTTCGCCTGCTTAGAATACCTGACCCGGCTCCCATCTTCGAGTACCTTGACGCCGAGCCTCGTGGGCTTACCCGTTTTGGGGCACTTGAGCATCAGGTTAGATATGTGGACAGGGGCCTCTTTTTCCATAATGCCGCCCTGCTGATTCTTCACGCTGGGCTTCGTATGGCGCCTGACGTAATTGATCCCTTCGACGATGGCGCGCGTACGCCCGGGGAGGACTTTGAGAACCTTGCCGCTCTTCCCCTTAAATTCGCCGGAAATCACTACTACCGTGTCGTCTTTACGCAATCCTAATGACATATTATATACTCTCCTCAAACACGGACGGATACAATCCGCCCCTGCATTATCCTGTTTTTATGACAATCCGCTCCTACAATACCTCCGGGGCCAGCGATACGATGCGCGTGAATTTTTTTTCGCGCAGTTCGCGGGCTACGGGACCGAAAATGCGTGTGCCCTTGGGCTCGTTAGCCTCATTGACAATCACTGCCGCATTATCGCTGAAACGGATGAACGTGCCGTCTTTACGGCCGTACTCCTTTTTCGTCCTGACGATAACCGCCTTAACGATGGTGCCTTTTTTCACGGCGCCGTTCGGTATCGCGTCTTTAACCGCGACCACGATTATATCGCCAACGCGTGCGTAGCGCCTGCGGGAACCGCCCAAGACCCTGATGCACCGGACTTTCTTCGCGCCGGAGTTATCGGCGATAATTAAATTCGATTCTACCTGTATCATAGTTATCCTTACCTTACCCTTAAATTCAAAAACCTTTCGAGAGATAAGGGCTCCAAGTTCCCTTTCTCACCGCACACATAAACGCAACCGCCGTTATTCGGCGCGCTGAAGCACCTCGCCTACACGCCACCGCTTTGTCTTCGATAGCGGTCTCGTCTCAACAATCCGCACCGTATCGCCGACCTTGCAGTCATTCGTCTCGTCATGCGCGACATAGCGCTTTTTGATTTTGACGGTACGTCCGTATAGCGGATGCATTAGCTGGCGCTCCACATTAACGACGATACTTTTGTTCATCTTGTCGCTAACGACTACGCCGACGCGTTCTTTTCTGTGATTTCTTTCGTTCATTATTTTGCCGCCCTCTTCTCGCCCAATATCGTCTTGGCGCGCGCTATGTCCCTTTTGACGTAACGAAGCCTCAACGGGTTTGTGAGCTGTCCCAATCTGGCCTGAAATCTGAGGTTAAAATGTTCCTCCTCCAGGCCGTCGATTTTTTTTACGATCTCCTCAGCGGAGAGTTCTCTTAATTCGTTTACTTTCATCATGATACCTGCTTTTCCAATTCAATGAAACGGGTCAGCACCGGCAATTTTTGCGCCGCGAGCCTCATCGCTTCTTTGGCGATGTCGGGCTTGATCCCGCCGATTTCAAACATTACCGTGCCCGGCCGCACCACGCAAACCCAACCCTCCGGCGCACCCTTACCCTTACCCATGCGGGATTCGGCGGGATGCTTGGTGATGGGCTTGTCTGGGAAAATGCGAATCCAGACTTTGCCGCCGCGCTTGATGAAGCGGGTCATGGCGATACGGGCCGCCTCAATCTGGCGGTTGTCAACCCAACCGGGCTGAGTGGCCTGCAGGCCATAATCGCCAAACGAAACCTTGTTGCAGCTCGTAGCCGCCCCGCGCATTCTGCCGCGCTGTGTTTTTCTCCATCTTACCTTTTTCGGTGATAACATCTTCTATGTCCTCATTCTATAAACATTTATTTCGCGCTTTCAGCAGCAGCGGCGGCGGCCTTGGCCTTTTCCACACGCGCTATTACCTCGCCCTTACAAATCCACACCTTAACGCCGATGCAGCCATACGTCGTATGCGACGTAGCCGTGGCGTAGTCTATGTCGGCCCTCAACGTGTGCAAGGGAATACGGCCTTCCTTAAACGTCTCGGTGCGGGCGATTTCCGCACCGTTCAGACGGCCGGAAACCATTACTTTAATACCTTCGGCGCCCATACGCATCGCCGTCGATATGGCTTTTTTCGTTGCTTTCTTATATGACACGCGCTTCTCTACCTGCCGCGCGATGTTGTCCGCCACAAGGTGCGCGTCCATTTCCGGCTTCTTGACCTCGCGGATATTTATCTGTATCTCTTTTTGCGTGAGGTGCTGCAATTCGCCCTTTAGCCTTTCGACCTCTTCGCCTTTCTTTCCAATAACGATGCCCGGGCGCGAGGTGTGTATGCTCACCGTCACACGCTTAGCCGTGCGCTCTATTTCGAGGACGCTTATCCCGCCATGCTCGAGGCGCTTCCTCAAATAATTCCTTATGAGAATATCCTCATATAGATAATCGGCGAATCGCTCCTTGGAGAACCAATTAGACGACCATGTCCTCGTGATGCCAAGCCGCAAGCCTACCGGATTTGTTTTCTGACCCACTGCTCTCCTCCGTTAATTTGATAGTGTGACGGAAATGTGGCACATGCGCTTTAGAACAGGCGACGCGCTGCCTTTTGCGCGCGGACGGAACCGTTTCATAACGGGCCCCTCGTCTACCCTGATCTCCCTTACGCGGAGGCCGTCGACCTCAACGCTCGCGTCGCTGTTATTCGCCATGTTCGCCACAGCGGAATTAATCAGCTTGGCGATATCTTCCGCCACGTCTTTCTTTATCCCGAACTTGAGTAAATTCAAGGCTTCGTTGACGTTTTTACCGCGCACGGCATCGGCAACGAGACGCGCCTTACGCGGAGCCGTCCTCAAATTTCTCAATTTTGCCTTTGATTCCATATTCTACCTCTTCGCCGACTTATCTGTCTTTGATCCGCTATGACCGCGGAATTGACGCGTTGGGGCAAACTCGCCGAGGCGATGCCCGACCATGTTCTCGGTGACGTATACCGGGAGAAATTTGTTCCCGTTATGAACCGAAAACGTCTGACCTACAAATTCAGGCAGAATAACCGAACGGCGCGACCAGGTTTTAATAACCCTCTTCTGGCCGGTCTTGCTCGAATCTTCCACCTTCTTCACTAAGTGGCCATCTACAAATGGGCCTTTTTTTACTGAACGAGCCATGTTTTATCCTTACGCCTTTACAAACTTTATTGTTATTCCCGGATATTTATCCGTGAACATGTTTCATTTTCCGTTCAACGCGGACGCGGCCACAAGCCACCGCCGCATTATTTTTTCTTCACACGTCTCCGCACGATGTACTTGCTCGACGGTTTCTTCGCGTTGCGTGTTTTCAATCCCTTAGCCTTCTGACCCCAAGGCGATACCGGGTGCCCGCCGCCTGACGACCTGCCCTCTCCGCCGCCCATCGGGTGATCGACCGGGTTCATCGCCACACCGCGCACCGTGGGGCGGATGCCCATGCGGCGCTTGCGGCCTGCCGAACCTATACTCGTGTTTATGTGATCGGAGTTGCTGACCTGGCCGATAGTCGCCATACAGGCCTCGCGGACTATGCGGATTTCAGTCGATGGGAATTTTATCTGAACCATCTTGTTTTCTTTTGCGACGACTTCCGCGTAAGCTCCCGCGCTACGGGCGATCTGGCCGCCTTTCTTCTCGCGGAGTTCAATGTTGTGAACCATCGTGCCGAGCGGAATGTTCGCAAGCGGCAGACAATTCCCATCGGCGATGTCCGCGCCGGGGCCGGCCATAATTTTCTGACCGACTTTCATGTTGACGGTCGCGAGAATATATCTGCGCTCGCCGTCCATATATTTGATTAACGCGATGAACGATGAACGATTCGGATCGTATTCAATAGTCTCGACAACGCCGGGAACGCCGAGTTTGTCGCGCTTGAAGTCTATAATGCGAATAAAACGCTTGTGTCCGCCGCCGCGATGGCGCACGGTAATCACGCCGCGGTTGTTACGGCCCGCGGTACGATGCTTGGGGACGAGTAGCGGCTTGTGCGGCTCGTCGGTCGTTAGCTGTGTGAACGCGGTCGTCGACTTAAATCTCGACGTAGGCGTCACGGGTCTGTACTGCTTGATAGGCATAATCTCTCTACCTTTACGTTTTGCGGGTGACTTATTACCACCCATACATTCGTACTGCCGCCAGGCGATTGCGCGGACGGCCGACAGCCGCCCCTACGACACAAAACCATATACGACAGGTTGCGATCTTTTCAATTCACATCTATGGGGGGCGCACACGGATTGTTTTACCCGTCCGCACCGCTAATCCAATCCTACACCTCGCCAAAACTCGCGATGTTCTGACCCGCTTTCAGTTTGACGATTGCTTTCTTCCAATCCGGCCTGTAGCCGACATTGCGGCCTGTGCGCTTCTTCTTGCCTTTGACCACCATTGTATTGATGGCCTCGACATCGACGCTGAAAAGGTGCTGGATGGCCTCCTTGATTTCGCCTTTTGTCGCGCTAGTGGCCACTTCAAACACGAACTTGTTCTGGTCGGAGCGCAGGTTTGTGTTTTTTTCCGTTATCGACGGATATTTTATAATGTTATGATACTTACTCACTTCTTACCGCCTTTATCTTTGTTTCAAACGCAGACGACATACCGCCGTCCCCGCATCGTTATTTTTTCACCGCTTCTTCGACTTTGCCTATCAGGGCTTCGCCGCCGAAGATAATATTGTCGGAACTCACGATATCCAGCGCGTTGATTTCGGCAACGGGACGGATGTCGAGATCCCTGATATTTCGCCCGGACAAATATACATTCCTCACACCATCATTATCCAAAATTAATAAATTTTTCTTTCCGGCCAAATTCATAGCCTCGAGCATCGCCAGTATTACCTTGGTTTTCGGCTCGGTGCAACTTATGGTGTCAACTACCATTATCCTCTCGTCCGAAGCCCTCGAGGAGAGCGCGGATATTAGCGCTAACTTCTTGAGTTTGCGGGGGATAACTGTGTAGTGATCGCGCGGCACGGCACCAAATGCCTTGCCCCCGCGAACCCAAAGCGGCGAGGCGTTTGAGCCCGCGCGGGCCCGCCCCGTGCCTTTCTGCCGCCACGGTTTCTTGCCGCCGCCGGAGACCTCGGCGCGGGTCTTGGTCTTCGCCGTGCCCTGACGGAGGTTCGCCTGATAAGACTTGATGACCTGATGGAGCAGCGCTTCGTTCACCGGCGCGGCAAAGACGGACTCGGGCAAACTAACCTCGCCCTTGACCGTTCCATTCTGTTGATAAAGTTTCGCCTTCATTTTTTATGTTCATCCTATAAAAAAATTATCTTCGTTTTTCAAGCGCGGGCGGTTCCATCACCGTCTCCACGATACAACGACTACTTTTCGATAAATTTCTTCAAATACACAATCCCCGAATTGCACCCGGGAACCGCGCCTTTAACAAACACCAAACCCGCTTCCTTATCGACGCCTACAACCTCAAGCCTGCGCTTTGTTATCTGACCCGCGCCTAACTGGCCGGCCATTTTCTTGCCGGGGAAAACGCGCGCCGGATATGAACCCGCGCCGGTCGAGCCCGGCTCACGGTGACAAGTGTTACCGTGCGACTCACGCCCACGCTGAAAGTTGTACTTCTTAACCGTGCCCGTAAAACCGCGGCCTTTGGAAACACCCGTCACATTGACGAATCTGACGTTTTCAAAAACCTCGACGCCGAGAACCTGCCCGGGCTTGAGGTTCACGTCCTCATCGCTGTCGAGCTCGAACTCCTTCAGCACCCTCATTGGGGCGGTTCCCAATTTCTTGAAGTGGCCAAGCTGCGGCTTGCGGACTTTACGCTCGGGGATTTCGCCAAATCCGAGCTGTATCGCGCTGTAGCCGTCATTTTCAACAGTTTTAATCTGTTCAACGACATTGTTGCCGGCCTGAATGACGGTTACGGCGACAACACGGCCGGTCTCGTTGAAGAGACGCGTCATTCCAATTTTTTTTCCGATCAATCCCTGCATTTTGCACCTGTCTTTATCGTAATATATTTGTTTGGTAATAATGTATACGTCCCCGCCCACGTCAACGTAAGGCAGGGCTGCCGACCAATAGATCGCCTTGTTGCGCTCGCAACAATGCTACCGTCGGCATTTATCAAACATCAAACCTTAATTTCAACATCGACGCCCGCGGGCAAATCCAGCTTCATGAGCGAATCTACCGTTTGCGGCGTTGACTCCAAAATGTCGATCAACCTTTTGTGCACCCGAGTCTCAAACTGCTCACGGGATTTTTTGTTCACGTGCGGCGAACGGAGAACCGTGTATATGGCCTTCTCCGTCGGCAAAGGTATGGGGCCCGATATGCGCGCACCCGTCCCTTTCGCCGTACGTACAATATCCGACGCCGATTTGTCGAGGATATTGTGGTCAAACGACTTTAACCTGATGCGTATTCTTTCACCCGGCATTTTTAATTGTACTCCTTTTGTTGACGGATTCATTTCCGCCAGACGTTTATATTCCGTGTTACGTTTACTTTCCTGTCATACGACGGACAATCACAGACCGCCTCCGCACAATCAATCCCACCTCTGTCAACCCCCGTTACAACCGCAATCCCTACAATCGGCCAATCCTGCGTAAAACCTCGTCTTGGACGGTCTTGGCCGTGGTTTCGTATTTGTCGAATTGCATTGTGTATACGGCCCGGCCCTGACTCAAAGATCTTAGCGCAGTCGCGTATCCGAACATTTCCGAGAGCGGGGCTTCACCGCTTATGGATTGAACGTCCTTTTTAGTGTCTATCCCAAGCACTTTCCCGCGCCGGCTGTTGAAATCGTTTATCACCGGACCTACGTATTCCGCCGGAACAACCATCTCAACCGACATTATCGGCTCAAGTATCGACGGCGCGGCCTTGAGGCACGCCTCTTTGAAGCCCATGCTTCCGGCTATCTTAAAACCGATCTCGGTCGAACTGTCTACGCTATACACGGCGGATTCCAGCGCCACACTCACACCCGCCATCTGAAAACCCGACAGCACCCCGCCGCCGGCCGCTTCCACCACCCCCTGCCTGACCGCGCTCACAAATTCCGCCGGCAAACTGCCGGACGGCACATTACTTGTAAATTCGATTTCTCTCGCGGCCTCAACGGGGCTCACACTTATAGTTACATGGCCGTAGTGGCTCTTGCCTCCGACCAATTGATTAAATTCGTATTCCTGTTTTACCGCGGAACCTATCGTTTCCTTGTACGACACCTGCGGCTTGCCAACGTGGACTCCCACGTTAAATTCCTTTATTAACCTGTCAACCAAAACCTCCACATGAAGCTCCCCCATCCCGGAGATAAGCCTCTGCCCCGTCTCACTGTCGATCCGTACCTTGCAGGTAGGGTCTTCGTCAACCAAACGCTCAAGCGCCTGATTCAGTTTTTCTTCGTCCGCCGTACTCTTGGGCTCTATCGCCCTCGAAAGCACCGGATCGGGAAATGCCATCTTTTCAAATATTACCGGTGAATCGAAAGTACAAATCGTATCCCCCGTCGTCGTATCCCTCAAACCCACAAGCCCGACGATATCCCCGGCTTCCATAAACTGCTCCGCGTGCCTCTTACTTGCGTGCATACGGAAAATTCTTGTCGCCCTCTCCTTAATCTTCAACCGAGGGTTATACAAGGCGTCCTTAAACCCCGCTTTCCCCGAATAAACCCTCGCGTAGGCCAAACGCCCTACATGCTGGTCGGACGCTATCTTAAACACGAGAGCTGAAAAAGGTTGCTTCGCATCCGGCGACCGTTCAACCGCCGTAGCGCCGTCGTCTTCCGGCTTCGCGGGATCCATCCCCGCAACCGCTCCCCTGTCAATCGGGGAAGGCAAATACCAAACGACCGCGTCGAGCAACTGCTGTATACCCTTATTCTTAAATGACGACCCGCAAAGAACCGGGCAAATTTCACCCGATAACGTCCCCTGCCTTAAAGCCGTCCTTATCAACCCCTCGTCAACGGCTTCACCCTCGAGCATCTTACCCATCAGTTCGTCATTATAATCGACAACCGCTTCTAACATCGCTTCTCTGCGCCGGGCGGCTTCATCCGCATGTTGAGCGGGAATATCCCCCTCAACCGCTTTAACGCCCAACGCTTCTTCATCGTACCGGTACGATTTCATGCAAACGAGGTCGATCACACCTTCAAATCTGTCCTCGCTGCCCATCGGCATTTGAACCGCCACCGCTTTTTTTGCGGTGAACTTGTGTCCCATTTGCTCGATGCAGCCGTCGAAATCCGCTCCGATACGGTCCATCTTGTTTATATAGGCTATCCGGGGAACGTTATATTTGTCGGCCTGTCTCCAGACAGCCTCCGACTGAGGTTCTACGCCTCCCACGGAATCAAACACGGCAACTGCGCCATCCAAAACTCTCAAAGAACGTTCCACCTCAATGGTAAAATCTACGTGGCCCGGCGTATCTATTATATTGATACGGCAGCCTTTCCATTGGCAGGTGGTCGCCGCGGAGGTTATTGTTATCCCCCGCTCTCTTTCCTGTATCATCCAGTCCATAACGGTATTCCCGTCATGAACCTCACCCATACGGTGCACAATCCCCGTATAGAATAATATTCTTTCTGTCGTAGTGGTCTTGCCTGCGTCAATATGGGCCATTATGCCGATATTTCTGACGTTTGGCAATTCGAACCGTTGTTGCGGGTCGTCACTCATACGTTAAACCGCTAATATCTGAAATGTGCGAACGCCTTGTTGGCTTCCGCCATTTTATGGGTTTCTACCTTTTTCCTTACCGCCCCGCCCTCGTTTTTCGACGCTTGAACAAACTCATTCGCCAATTTTTCGGCCATGCTCTTTTCCGTACGCTGCTTCGCGTAAGTTATGAGCCAGCGTATGGCGAGCGATACGCGCCTTTCCTGCGATACCTCAATAGGCACCTGATAGTTCGCGCCGCCGATACGGCGTGACTTAACCTCTAACGTTGGCTTAACATTTTCCACTGCCTTTTTAAAGACGGACAAGCCGTCTTGCCCTGAACGCTGACCGGCCATCTCTACCGCCGAGTAGAAGATGTTTTCGGCAAGACGTTTTTTGCCGCTACGGGTGACGTTGTTTATGAATTGCGTCACAAGCAGGCTGCTAAACTTCGGGTCGGCTGTTATTTCGCGCTTTTGCGCATTTCTTCTTCTCGACATTTTTTATAATTCCTTATTCCTGCGTTTTACCTTTTCAAAGCACGGTCGGCAAGAACTGCCGCCCCTGCGTGTAATGATTACTTCGCTTTCGGCCTCTTGACGCCGTATTTTGAACGGCTGCGTTTACGATTGCTTACCCCTTGTGTATCAAGCGCGCCGCGGACTATGTGGTAGCGTACGCCCGGCACATCCTTAACACGGCCACCTCTTATAAGCACGATCGAGTGTTCCTGAAGATTATGCCCCTCGCCCGGTATGTAGGCGTTGACCTCCAATTGGTTGGTTAGGCGGACGCGGGCGACCTTCCTGAGCGCGGAATTCGGCTTCTTCGGAGTGGTCGTGAACACGCGCGTACACACCCCGCGTTTCTGCGGACAACTGTGCAGCGCCGGGGATTTACTCCGATTTTCGAGCTTTTCGCGCCCTTTTCTTATTAACTGACTGATCGTTGGCACTGCAAATCCTCCAAATATTTTTTTATGGCAATTTCTAAAAATAATATGGTGCAAATAAATTTGCAAATAAATTATTTTTTTTTTACACTTTTTTTTAGACCTGACGAAAAAATCTAAAAATCCACACCTAATTCGATAAAATCTTCGCTGCTCTCGCGCTCCACCGCCTCCACGATGTCGACCTCGAGGTCTTTCACACTCAGCTTGCGATACATCCGCGACCCTGTACCGGCCGGAATCAGATTACCCATAATCAGGTTTTCCTTGAGCCCCATGAGCTCGTCGAGTTTACCTTCGACCGCGGCCTTCGATAGAACTTTCGTCGTTTCCTGGAAAGACGCGGCGCTCAGGAAAGACTCGGTCGTGAGAGACGCTTTCGTTATTCCGAGGAGCAGCGGCTTAAACGTCGCGGGCTCACCGCCGTCGGCCAATACCCTGTCGTTAGCCCTGCGCAATTCTTTCCTGTCGACATCGTCGCCTTCAAGGAAGTCGGTACTGCCGGCTCTTTCGATTTTGACCTTACGCAGCATCTGCGAAACGATGACCTCAACGTGCTTGTCGTTGATGGATACGCCCTGCAGACGATATACCGCTTGAATTTCGTCGAGCATATATTCCTGAACGGCGTTTTCACCCAATATCCTCAATATATCATGCGGATCGATCGCGCCCTCGCACAAACGGTCTCCCGCTTTCACTCTGTCGCCCTCGTGGACACGCAGATGTTTACCCTGCGGGATGAGGTAGTCCCTCGCTTCGCCGTATTCGTCTTTCACGGAAATTTTGCGATTACCGCGCTCGGTATCGCCAAACGATACCACGCCGTCGATTTCCGAAATTACGGCGGGATCCCGCGGTCGGCGCGCTTCAAACAACTCCGCAACCCTCGGCAGACCGCCCGTGATGTCACGGCTCTTCGCGCTCTCTCGCGGTATTTTTGCCAAAATATCGCCGGCGACAAGCTGTGCGCCGTCTTTAATCTGCAAATAAGCGCCGGCGGGTATGGCCAAACTGGCCACGCGCTGATCGCCGTCGTATATCCGAATATGCGGATGCAACTTGCGTTCCCTGTGGTCGATAACGATGTGGCTCGTCATACCCGACCGTTCATCGTAGCGCTCCTCATAAGTTTCATCCTCAATCAAGTCGACAAATTTTACGGTTCCGCCGCACGGTGTGAGAATCACATTATTATAAGGATCCCACATAAACAACTCGTCGCCCTTGGTAACCTTATCCCCGTCTTCCAATTTAATAAACGAACCGTAAGGGATATTGTACCTGTAACGCTCCCGCTCTTCCGAGTCGAGTACGATAACCTCGCTGATGCGGTTTATCACGACGCGCCACTTTCCAAACTCCAAGTCTTCCGTTTTCTTGAATCTGTCGGGCATCGTTTTTAATTTTTTCTTCAATTCATTCTTAAACTCATCCGGCAGTTCGTGTCCGACGGTCTCGACGTTTCTTATCCTCACAACGCCGTCGACTTTCGCCACTTCCTTGGACTGGGCGATGAGGCGCGACGCGGTTCCGCCGATGTGGAACGTACGTAGCGTGAGCTGAGTTCCCGGCTCGCCGATACTCTGCGCGGCCATTATGCCGACCGCCTCGCCGATGTCTACGATCTTACCTGTCGCGAGGTTTCTGCCGTAGCACAATTGACAGACGCCAAAAACCGAATCACAAGTGAGAATCGATCTGATTCTGATTGACTCAATACCCGCGGCTTCTATCATGCCCGCGATTTTGCTATCTATAAGCGTATTGGCGGAGCAAATCAGTTCCTCGGTTACCTTGTCGTAAATATCTTCCTGCGCGACACGGCCGAGCAGACGCGAAGCGAGCGTTTCTATCACTTCGTCACCCTCTTTGAGCGGCTCGATATTTATGCCTTTCGATGTACCGCAGTCGTTTTCGTAGATAACGACATCCTGCACGACGTCTACAAGGCGGCGCGTCAGATAACCGGCATCCGCGGTCTTGAGCGCCGTATCGGCCAACCCCTTACGCGCGCCGTGCGTGGATATGAAGTATTCAAGTACCGTCAGCCCGTCACGGAAGTTGGAGATAATCGGGTTTTCGATAATCTCACCGACCGCTCCGGTAATTTTCTTCTGCGGTTTCTGCATCAACCCGCGCATTCCGGCAAGCTGCTTGATCTGGTCTTTGCTACCCCTTGCCTGCGAGTCCATCATGATATACACGGGGTTGAACCCGTTCATGTCTTCCGCAAGCCGCTCGTGCATCTTGTCGGCGATTTGGTTTGTGGTATGCGTCCAAAGGTCAATCAATTTATTATACCGCTCGCCCTCGGTAATGATACCGCGGTCATACTGCTTTCTTATGCGGTCTACTTCTTTTTGCGTCGTGTCTATGATTTCTTTTTTCTCTTCCGGAATCACAAGATCGTCCGCGCCAAAAGTGATGCCGGCCAAAGTCGCGTATTCATAACCGAGCGTTTTGATATCGTCCAAAAATTTACACGTAATTTTAGTCCCCGTAGCGTCATACACACGCTGGACAAGCTGTTGAACGCGTTTTTTATTGAGCAGATCGTTAACAAACCGGACTTCGTCGGGGATTACCGCATTAAGCACGACACGCCCCGGAGTAGTTTCTATGGTCTCGCCCTTGAAACGCAGTTTTATTTTCGCGTGTATATCGAGCTGCTTGTCGGAAAGCGCGTGCAACACCTCGTCGATATCGCTAAACGCGCGCCCCTGACCTTTGCGGTCGGGCGACATCTTCGTCAAATAGTATAGGCCGAGAACGATATCCTGCGTAGGCGTCATCACCGGTTGTCCCGATGCCGGACTGAGCAGGTTGTTTGCGCTGAGCATGAGCATGCGGCACTCAAGCTGCGATTCAAACGACAACGGCACGTGGACGGCCATCTGGTCGCCGTCGAAGTCGGCGTTGAACGCGGAGCAAACGAGCGGATGCAGCTTGATGGCTTTTCCCTCAACAAGCACCGGAAAAAACGCCTGAATGCCGAGACGGTGGAGAGTCGGGGCGCGGTTGAGAAGCACCGGATGATCCTTGATGACTTCTTCGAGTATGTCCCAAACCTCCGGTCGCTCTTTCTCAACAAACTTCTTCGCGTTTTTGACAGACTGCGCAAAACCTTTTTCTTCGAGCTTTTGGATGACGAACGGCTTAAACAACTCAAGCGCCATCAGCTTGGGCAATCCGCATTGATGAATTTTCAACTCGGGCCCAACAACGATAACGCTACGTCCCGAATAGTCGACACGTTTGCCCAACAGGTTCTGGCGGAAACGCCCCTGCTTCCCTTTCAAGAGATCGCTCAATGATTTCAGCGGGCGTTTGCCTTCACCCTTAACGGAGAATGTCCGCCTGCCGTTGTCGAACAGCGTATCCACCGCTTCCTGAAGCATCCTTTGCTCGTTGCGCAGAATGACATCAGGCGCCTTAATCTCTATCAACTTTTTCAGACGGTTATTTCTATTTATCACGCGGCGGTATAAATCGTTCAAATCCGAAGTCGCGAACCTCCCGCCCTCGAGCGGGACCAACGGCCTCAAATCCGGCGGCAACACGGGCAACACTTTCAGCACCATGTTCCGCGGATCGTTTTTCGATCTGTTAAACGCTTCGGCGACGCGCAGACGTTTCAGGTGTTCCAACCTGCGCTGCTCGGACGATTCAAATTTTATCTTCGACCGCAGATCAAATACCAATTCCTCTATGTCGAGCGCTCCAAGCATTTCGAGCACCGCTTTTCCACCCATTTGAGCATCAAATTGCTTACCCGCGTCCAACAGTTCAAAATATTCGTCTTCGGTGAGCAACTGGTTCTTTTTCAAACCCGCGTTGCCCGGATCGAGCACTACATAGGACTCATAGTAGATGATTCTTTCGAGCGTTGTGTTCGACATGCCGAGCAGGTAGCTGATGTGCGACGGAACGTTTTTCAAAAACCATATATGAACTATGGGCACGGCGAGTTCTATGTGCCCGATGCGCTCTCTGCGTACTTTGGAATGGGTCACCTCGACGCCGCATCTGTCGCACACTACGCCCCTGTACCGGATGCGTTTGTACTTTCCGCAGTTGCACTCCCAATTTCGGACGGGGCCGAAAATCTTTTCGCAGAACAAACCGTCCCGCTCCGGCTTAAACGAGCGGTAGTTGATGGTCTCCGGCTTTGTGACTTCGCCGTAAGACCAATTTCTGATGGCATCCTGGGAGGCGAGTTTGATCGACACCCCGGTAATTTCCTGCGTTTTTCTGTCTAACAAACTTGTATCTGACATTTATAGAATTCCTCCCGCATCTTCTTCAAAAGTCATATCAAAATCAAGCGCGAGCGCTTTTATTTCCCTGACAAGCACCTTAAACGATTCGGGTATTCCGGCAGGGGGCGCGTTTTCACCCTTGACAATCGCTTCATACACTTTCGAACGCCCGGCCAAATCGTCGCTCTTGACGGTTAGTATCTGCTGCAACGTATACGCCGCGCCATAAGCTTCAAGCGCCCACACCTCCATCTCACCGAAACGCTGCCCGCCAAACTGCGACTTACCGCCGAGAGGCTGCTGCGTAACAAGCGAATAGGGGCCGATAGAACGCGCGTGTATTTTGTCGTCGACCAAATGGCACAGTTTCATCATATACAAAGGACCAACCGTGATTTCATGATCAAACGGCTCGCCCGTTCTGCCATCGCGGAGCTGCACTTTTCCACTCTTGGGCAATTCCGCCTCTTTGAGCAACCCAGTTACGTCTTCATAACTCGCGCCGTCAAACACCGGCGTAG
>JAITUP010000165.1 GCA_031286265.1 Chitinispirillales bacterium
TACCACTTGGAAAGCGAAACGCGAGACGGCGGAAGAACGGATATTATAATCGATTACCTCGCCGAACAATTTATAGTCGAGCTAAAACTGTGGCACGGCGAAGTCGCCCACGAAGACGCCTACGAACAGTTGGCCGGGTATCTTGACAGTAAAAATAAGGAAGTGGGTTATCTAGTCACGTTCGATTTTCGCAAGGAAAAAAATGTGGGCAAGCCGAAGTTTAGCTGGGTAGAGTATCATGGGAAAAAAATCTTTGACGTGATAGTTGGGTTTTAATTCTCGAGCACCAAAAATAAAAGTAACACTTTTGTATTCCTCAGGGATTTATATAGGTTAGGCGGACCTTTTTAAAAAAAGGTTTTAAAAAAGACTTGAAAAATGGCTTAAAAAGCATCCTAATGGCAAATTTGGGCTTAATATTACTTTCCTTCTATAATAAAACTGTTAAAAATGTATTTTCCAGTAACAAATTTACCCCTCTAAAGGTGTTTAAGTTATATGAGCGAAAAAGTAGCGGGTGACCGGGCACAGTTTGCGGATACGGAAGCCCTTTTCAGAAAATACGGTCCAATGGTGCTGCGGCGATGCAACCATCTGTTGGTGGACGCAGACGCCGCCGCAGACGCGGCGCAGGAGGTTTTTGTGAAATTTATCGAAAACAGGCACCGCTTAGACGTGAAATACCCGTCGAGCCTGCTGTTCACAATTGCGACAAACCATTGCCTGAACCTGATACGCGACGGCAAAATTCGCAGGACAGGCGCCGACAGAGATTCGTTTTTGGAAAGAATTGCCTGCGCCAACGATATAGAAGAGCGGCAAGGGCACCGTGATATGCTGCGGAAGCTGTTTGGCCGCAGCCCGAAATCGAGCCGTGCCATCGCGATACTCTATTATGTAGATGGAATGACGCTTGAAGAAACGGCTCGCGAAGTTAAAATGTCAGTAAGCGGGGTGCGCAAACGGTTAACCGCGCTGCGCCAAACCTTAGCGGAATTGGAGGAATTATGAACAGGAAATGTGGAGTTGGAAGTCAAAATCAAAGCGCAGTCCCCGATTGGAAGCTCGAACGCTACCTTCTCGGCGAACTGCCGACAAAAGAGATGGAGGCAATACGGAAGTTGGAGGAGGCGGATGTGAAATTGCGGGAGAGGATTGCTGAATTGCGGGAGAATAACGCCGAATTGCTCGCCAAGTATCCGCCGGAATTTATGGCTCGGAGGATAGACGCCGCGGCGGATTCCGGGAAATACGCCGCGCCGCGGGCGAAATCGCCGCGCCTGGTTTTGACGGGAAGGGCGGCAACATCTATATTAGACGGATGGAAAAGCATCCCTCGCTGGGCGGCGCTGCCCGCTTTTGCTTGCCTGCTCGTCTTGCTGGCCATCCCGCTACGGCTAATTCCCAACGCCTCGGTTGAACATATCAACACCGCTTTTGCCTTTCCGGCAGACGACGGCATACGGATCAAAGGTTTTGAATCCCGTTTGGAGGTATGGCGGAAAGTTGGAGAAGGGGCGGAAAGGCTCGTACCTGGGGCGGACGCGGCGGAGGGGGACGTGGTGCAACTGCGCTACCTCGTGCCGGAGTTTCGCTATGGGGCGATTGTCAGCTTAGACGGCCGGGGTCATCTGACGGTGCATTTGTCCGGCGAGGCCGGCAGGGCGGTTCCGCTTACGCCGGGCAGGCCCATCGCTCTTGATCATTCTTATGAGCTTGACGACGCCCAGAAATTTGAAATATTTTACCTGATTACCGCTCAGCAAAATTTCGATACAAACGTGGCGGCGCAGGCGATACAGAGAGCGAGCAATAAGCACAGGCCGGCATTACAGAGGAATCAGGAGGTGACGGTTTTTACATTGAGGAAAATAGAGGGTTGAAAAAATAAAAGATTAAAAATTTAAAAGATTAAAAGATAAAACTCAAAATCTTTAAAAGCTTTTTAAAATCTTTTGGTGACGGGGCAATATCAGTAGGTAAAGGTTTTTAAAAAGATAAAACTCAAAATCTTTTTTTGGGGACGGGGCTCTGCCCCGTAACGCCCCGATACATTAGCCCCCTGCGGTCCCCCGTAAAAGTTGAACTTTTACGGGGGACATGTGGGCATACTATCGGGGTATAAATGTTAAAGTCAAAAGCACGTAGAGGGCGTCGTCATTGCCTTACGGCGAGATAAACAAGTTGCAAGCCGATAGATTGCCGCGCTTTGCTCGCAATGACGGTGTGATTGCTTTTGACTTTAGCATTACACCCGCCCGTATGGTTTTAGGATATGGGTTTTAGCGTAGGTCGGTTTTAAAATGGGGGCGTTACGGGGGCGGAGCCCCTGTCCCCAAAAAAAGATTTTGATTTTAAAGATTTTGAATTTAATGTTTTGATTTTAAACCTTAAAAAACATAAAAAGGGCTTAATTATGAAGAACATCACAAAAACAATGGCGGTGGCGGTGATTATCCTGCTAACGGCTTCCTTAGTCACGGCATCGATACCCACACCTACACCCGTGTCTTACCCTCGGCAGATTCACCGTTTTCTTCTCGTGGTCGGCGCCAATAATGGCGGCCATGGGCGTTCGATTTTGCGCTTTGCTGTGACTGACGCGCAGTCGTTTGCGTCGGTGCTGACGGAGATGGGCGGGGTTGAGGAGAGAAACAAGGTTTTCCTCAGCGAGCCGAGCGTAGCGGATATGCACGGGGGGTTCGCCGCTATTGAGCAGAAACTCAACAACCCTCGCTACAGAAACGGGCGCAGGGAGATCATCGTCTACTACAGTGGGCACGCCGACGAACAGGGGTTGCTTTTGGGGCAAGAGGTTATGAGATGGTCTGACCTCCGCAACCAGGTGGCCAATCTCAGCGCCGACCTTAAAGTCGCGGTGGTCGACGCTTGCGGCTCGGGCGCGATTACGCGCATCAAGGGCGGGGCGTTCAGGCCGGCGTTTTTGTCTGACGCGAGTTCCGACATGACGGGTTACGCTTTTTTGACATCGTCGAGCGCGGATGAAGTTAGCCAGGAGAGCGACCGCTTAGCCGGCAGCTTTTTCACTCATGCCCTCGTGAGCGGTCTGCGCGGCGCGGCGGATATGACGGGCAGCGGGACGGTCACGCTTAGCGAGGCGTATCAATTCGCGTTTAACGAGACGCTCCATAGCACCCAGTCTACAATGGGCGGGGCGCAGCATCCGAGCCGCGATATGAACCTTACGGGAACGGGCGATGTGGTGATGACCGACTTGCGCCACGCAAATTCGGGGCTTGCGTTAGACATAGAACTGGAAGGGCGTTTTTTCATCCGCGACGAAAGAGGGTTTTTGGTAGCCGAACTTTACAAAGCAAAAGGACGCGCCATAGAACTTGGGCTCCCTACCGGAATTTACAGTATTTATATAGAAGCGGGATGGGTCGCCGAGGGGATACGGTTAGAAGAGGGCAGAAAATTTTTGTTGACGCGGGACATGCTCAGATCGGTGAGGCGCGAGCAAACGATTACCCGCGGGGGTGACGACGGCAGCGACGGCTATGATGGCGATTCAACGTCAACGGATTATCAACCGCCTGTGCCTGATGACGTGGCGGCGATAGTTGACGACGGCGACGATGGCTATGATAGCGACTCAACATCGACGGATTATCAACAGTCTGTGCCTAACGATGTGGCGGCGGTAGTTGACGACGATCAAAAAATCGACGCGCTTGATACTCAAGACGTAGTTGAGATAGCAGAAAGATCTCTGCTCGATTCCGCCTGCGCCGCGCCGCATCGATTTAACGGGAATTTTTTTGCTACGAGCAACAGGCCGGATAACGGGATACAGCTTTCACTTCTTGGCAACTTGGCGCGTGAGGAATTTTGCGGGACGCAGATCGCTATCGGTCTAAATATCGCGAGCAAGGATATGCGCGGCGTACAGATAAGCGCAGGGATGAATGTGGCTACGGGCCATCTTTACGGCACGCAGCTCGCGAATATAAATATCGCCCAAAGGCTCAGCGGCGTTCAGGCAGGCACGTTAAATATTTTAACCGACAGTTTGGACGGCGTACAGGGCGGGGCGATGAATATCGCGCAGGATGTAAGTTATGCGCAAGGCGGGACGATGAATATCGCACGGGACGTAGGTTATGTTCAAGGCGGGGTGATGAATATCGCGCGGGATGTAGGTTATGCTCAAGGCGGGGTAATGAATATCGCGCGGGACGTAGGTTATGCTCAAGGCGGGGTAATGAATATCGCGCGGAATGTAGGCCATGTTCAGGGTGGAGTAATGAATATCGCGAAAAATATCGGTACCTTTCAAGGCGGAGTGATGAATATCACCGGCAAAACAACGGCCCGTCAGGTCGGCGTAGTCAACATCGCCGCGCACAGTGAAAAAACACCCATCGGCCTGTTGAACATCATAGGCAACGGGATTATCGATCTGACTTTTTACGGCGACATCGCTGAAGGTATGCCGCGTGTTTCGTTCCGTACAGGCACTCCGTGGTTCTACACCGTGATTGAATACGGCCATCCCGTCGGTGATTTTATCGATGATTTTATTAATCTTAATCGGTGGCCTAAAATGCAGGGCGTCGGCCTTGGAACGCGCTTCGGTATGAACGGCCTTTTTCACGCGAATGTTGATTTTGTCTGGTCACAATTTTACGATGGTGACTGGCGCAGCGGTAATAGCAGCTATGGCCAAAAACTCCGTGTTGGCGGAAGCTACAATCCGTTACCATTTCTCGCGGCCACAGGGGGCGTTAGCATAAATGGCCGTATAGAGGGCGACGATCGCTGTCCCTGGCCGATTAATAAAGATCGATTCGGAAGCATACAAACCCGCTGGACCGAAAAAGGCCACAGGCTACACGTCTGGCCCGGCCTTTACGCTGGGGTAACGGTGGGGAAAGTCAGGGCGAGTCAATAGGTTTTTGTTTTTTAAAAGATTAAAAGATAAAAGTCAAAACATATTTTAAGGGGGGAACAACTTGTTTATCTCGGCGAAGCCAAATACCCCACGCTCCATAAAAATATCGGCTTCGCCGCGATAAACACGGTCCGGCTACCCCCAGAGCGGCGCAAGATGTGCTCTCGCACGCGCTCCCCGCAACGTTGATTTTAAAGACGGTTGGAAACCAAAAAGAACAGACTATGGGATGGTAGCGTTTTGGAATTTATGAGATATTTTTTAATATACATTGATTTTCCTCACAAAGCATATTATATTGATAGTACATGAGTCCAAATGAAACCGAGGTATGAAAATGACTGAAACCGTTAAAAAAGAACTCGACAAAATCGTGAGCACACTGGTCGAAACGGGGATCGTAACCAAAATCATCCTGTTTGGCTCACATGCTCGTGGAGAGGAAAATGCGGATAGCGATATTGATCTGTGTGTTTTGACGTCGGAGAAGGACAAGCGCCCTGTTACTCTTATGCAAGATTTTAGGCGGAAATTATGTAGAATAAAAACAATGCCTCTGGACTTACTCGCATTTAATCAGGACGCTTTTTATAGTAATGCCGTACGCCCAACGTCTTTTGAGCACGAAATTGTAGAAAATGGAGTATTGATATATGACAGATAGTCTTGATGTTAACAAGTGGATTCATCGTGCCTATAGGGATTATGAAGATGCATTAACGCTGGCAAAGCATTTTCGACCATCAATAGAAAATATATGCTATCTCTGTCAACAATCTGCCGAAAAAATTTTGAAAGCCTATAAAATCGCCAAAACAGGCGTATCAATCAAAACACATGATTTTGATACGTTGATTGATAGTTGTATACCATACTCTGCGGATTTTGATAGCCTTAGAAATATTTGCGCTAATATATCGCCGTACATAACGGCGGCGCGCTATCCGGTAGATATAGACATAACAGACTACGACATGAAACGAGCCATAAAAGACGCAGGCGAAATATTAGAATTTACAAAAGTGAAATTGAAAGAAATGGGATATGAGTATAACCCGGAAGATTGATCCACTGAAATTTATGGAGCGGAGCTGCTTACAATGGCCGGTGCCTTGCCCAGCGCTTTCGCGGTAGCCATGCTATGTCACACAGCCAAAAATAATGATTCATAGATATTTTCAATGCCTCATGCCTTAAACTAAATGAAGCAGCTCTATATTGTTTTTGGATACTAAAATTGTATCCACATGTTGATATGTTTTATTTTTTGCCTCATTTGGGGTACGTGAACGATTTCTGTCTCTATAATATGCATAGATTTTGCAATTAACCCCTAACTTTTCCATGTTTTACGTAATAGGAGCTGCAATGTGTTGATTTTACCCCTAACTCCGCAAAAGTTAGGTAGTCTATTTGGATAACTCATTGATTTACAAGACGTTATGTATTTTCATGGACAACCTAAATCTACCTTGCCTAATTTTGCGTAACACATTGATAAT
>JAITUP010000025.1 GCA_031286265.1 Chitinispirillales bacterium
GGGGGGGCGAGGGGGGGGGGTATCAAAAACGGCCCTTTGGAGGCACTGAGGGTCGCTTTGAGCAGTATTTGCCATAATCGCAAGCATACAATATATAATTACAGGCGATGTATTAGTCAAAACAATGTGTTCCATGATATCTTTGCTTCTCCATTATTTGTTTTGATTTTAAACATTTATATCCACACCTACACCCACATGTCTCCCATAAGCGGCAACCGCTTATGGGAGACCGTAGGGGGTTACTACAATCGGGGCGTTACGGAATATGAACCATGCTCAAAGCCCCGTCCCCAAAAAAACTTATAAGATTTTGACTTTAAGGCCTCTGACTCCAATATAATATCCGCCCTCACCAAAATGCAATAAATGCAATAAAAAAAACTTCACATAACATAAACAAAAATCCGCGCATCCTCCACCCTCTCTCCTCTCTAAGAAGTTACACGCACAGCCGACATACTACGCTTCCACAAAAACACCTCTAAACACAACAATAATCCCAAAATTATCCACAACCAATATGCAAGCAAATTGTTGGAGAGATTACCGGCCTGTTCGAGGAATTGCCTGTATTCGAAATAATATATTCCATCTGCGTCTTGCAAGTCCGGGCGGATGAAAATCATCTCGCTTTCTGACGGATGGACGGAAACCGCGAGATGCGACGTCTCGCCGAGCGATGAGGTTAGCGCGAAAACGCCGGGCCTGTCTATCCTCACAAACGGCTGATTCGACCACGATGCTATGAGCCTTCCATCAAGATCAAAAAGCGTTCCGCCGGCTTCAACTCCAAAAAACGGATTCCGCGCTACATGTCCCGCATACCATGCTTCCTCATCCTGCCCACGCCCGGAAAGCGCATAGCGGCCCAAGCGGTCTATGAACGGAACGTAAAAGCCGGTCTCGCAAAGATTGTTGGCCTGTGTAACGCCTATGGGGGTAGCAACAATTACCATATTCGCGCCACTGCTGTTGACGGATGATACCATAGGGCGAACATTGCTCAGCCTGACTAACACGTCGCCGGGAATTGGATTTATGTAGCGGTAAACGCTGGCGTTACGGCTTGACAAAGCGGGAAAACCGCGCCACAAGGCCGAGTTCGTGTCGGCCAAAACTGGATGGAAACCGCCTTCCGATCCGGTAACGTTAGCCGTTCCTCTCAATATGCCGCTGCTACGTAAAAAGATTCTGCCGAAATCGTCTTCTCTGTCGGGGTCGAGGGTGATGATAATCCCCTTGTCGCTCCCCGCTCCGGTGATGAACGATTCAAGTATTCTCGACCGTCCGTTAAAATGGTTGACTATCACGAGATCGGCGGAGTTCAAATCGTCATAAGATAAATCGCTGCCGCCTCTTCTGACAATCGGCCTCCAAAACGCCGGGCCTGCGGCGCGCATGGCGGCTTCTATGACCCTGTTGCGTTCGGTGTTTCCGATAATCAATACCGAACGGCGCGCATCACCGGATATGGTGAAGTAATCGCTGTTGTCAAACGGCAACGGATCGGCGGCATGAAGTATGATTCTGCCCCACGATCCGGCCGCCGCCGGCGGCATGTCAAACGTTACCGTAACCGAATCGTCCGCCAAACACGACACTGTCCTCTGCCCTATTCGTAAATCTCCCACAAAAAGCTCGACGACCGCGGAGTCGAGCGGCGCGCCGTGGGCGCGGATAATCGCCGAAACTCCGTCTTTCTGCGTGGGGTCAACGCTTGCGCGTACCGAATAGTTGAATGGATTTGACGGCATAAATGATATGCAAACGATGTTCTTACTGTTATCCGAGAGTTTTGACAAAAGGGGATTAACGGCTTCGGTCGTGCCTTTTTGAAAATCGCTCAATATCATAAATACCGCCGAATGATCTAACGCCGACATATTGATAAACGCGGCGGCGGCTTCTTCAATATCGACAGGCCTGAACCGCCCGGCAAAATTATCGCGCGCTTCATTCCCGTCCGTCAATTCGTCAATCGAAACAAAACGCCCGCTTTCGTGGTCAAAACTGTATATATCGACAGTAGACGGAAGGATATTAGCCAACGAATCAATTAAATTCAACGCCCGCTGCCCTGCAGATTTTCCGTTTTCGATATATTCCATGCTCATTGTCGGATCGATCCAGACGTAAACGACGCTTTTGGGGTCTCGCAACCCCACAAGCGGGCTGTCTTTATCGTGCGGGCCGGCGAAAATAAATATCAACGCGGCAACCAAAAGCAATCGTGCCAAAAGTAGCAATAAATCCACTAATTTTTTTACGCGCGACTTATTCACCGCGGCTGTCGGGAAAAAACGTAGCGTAGAAATATCCATACGTTTGATAATTCTGCGTCTGAAAAAATGCAGAAACAGAATCACAGACAAAAACCCAAGCGCCCACAGGTAAGCCGGCTGAAAAAATGACAACGCGTTCAATTTAACCGTCTCCTCTTGTCAATAATTTTGAGGAGCGATTTATGAAAGGGCTCTGCCGTAGTCACGACTTCAAAATCAATATTAAGCTCGCGGCAGGTATTACTTAGCGCCGAATGATGATCCGCGAAGCCTTTGTTAAAATATTCGGACGCGGTTTGCGAGTCAATCGTTATCTCTCGCCCGGTTTCAAGGTCTTTAAATCGAAAAGCCGACTTCCCGCCAAACTCAAGCTCCATCGGATCCGCAACGGCTATCGCAAGTATGTCTTGACGCTTAAATCGCAGATGCCTCAGCCCTGTCGCAATCGCTTCCGGCTCGTCAAAAAAATCTGAAATGACAATACATAGCCCGCGTTTTTTGATCATGGCGGCAGCGGAATTTATCGTATCGCCGCAACGCGTTTGATTTTGGGCGGTTGATGTTTCCAGATACGAGATGATATTTTTGAGCTGCAAATTAGTTGACTTTGGCGACATATACCAGCTAATTTCTTCATCAAACGCTGTCAACCCTACAGCGTCTTTTTGGCGGATAAGTATCCAGGCAAATGAAGCGGCAAGCGTCCGCGCATAATCAAACTTCGACATTGAGGCGCTCCCAAATCCCATAGACGCGCTCTTATCCAACAGTATATGCGCCGCGAGGTTAGTCTCGTCTTCATACAATCGCACAAAGCTCTTGTCGGATTTAGCATATTTACGCCAATCAATTTTCCGCGCGGGCTCGCCGGTGAGATACGGCCGATATTCCAAAAATTCAGAGGAAAAACCATGAAACGGGCTCTTGTGCAACCCCGCGATAGTTCCCTCGACAATCATTTTAGCCCTAAGCGTAAGATTGCGTATCGGCGCCATGTGCTCGGGGCGAAGTACCGATAGTGAGTTCATGGATGCACCGATATACCCTTAACATTCATCTGCAAAGTGACCTTCCCATTCCACTCGTTATCTTCGAGCGCGAAGGCCACGTCGAGCGCTTTTGCTTTGCTTATTTCGGATAAACGTTCGCCCATGCCGAAGGCTATGGCATCCATCATCACACCTTTTGATTTTGACGTCAAAGTCATTTTGAGATGTTTTTGGCCTACTATTTTTGGCTGGTATTTATGGCTTAGGCCGCGGCAGAGAAGCACGGGGCGCATGTTACCGGGGCCAAACGGCTCCATTTGTTTTATTATGCGGAGTAGCTTGGGCGTCAGTTCGTCAATTTCTACCTCTACGTCCGCGGTTATTTGCGGCACGAGATCGTCAATTGACAAATGGGATTTTACTACCGCGTTGAATTTTTCTCTGAACGCGTCGATGTTGCCGCTTACAAGCGATAATCCCGCCGCCGCCGCGTGGCCGCCGTGGGCTTCGAGCAATGGAGCGCATTCATTCAACGCCTCCAACAGGTGAAATCCGGGAATGCTTCTGCCGGAACCTTTTGAAATGCCGTCGTCGCATATGGAGATAAGTATCGACGGGCGGTTAAAGCGTTCCACAACTTTAGAAGCAACTATGCCAATCACGCCTACGTGCCAATCGGGGCTTGCGGCTACAAGGCCGAAATCGTTTTCGGGGCTGCAATTTTCTTCCACCCACTTAAAGGCTTCATCGGCGGCAAGGCTGTCGAGCGCACGGCGTTCCAAATTTGCTTCCCGTAATTCTTTGGCATAGACGGCGGCTAACGCTGGGTCGTCCGTCAACAACAATTCTACTCCGCGGCGCGGATCGCCGAGACGGCCGACCGCGTTTATGCACGGCGCGATTTGGAAAACTACCTGCCCGGTCGACAACGCCTTGCCGGTCAATCCCTGCACCTCGATAAGCGCACGCAGCCCCACGTTCAACGTGTTCTGCATCTGCGCGAATCCAAGCGCGGCGATGATTCTGTTTTCGCCCGTCATGGGAACGATATCCGCGGCGGTTCCAAGTGCGGCGAGTTCGAGCATGTCAATCCATACATCGGAATTTTTGCCCATGACGGTTGTAATGGCTTGACAAAGTTTTAACGCGATGCCTACGCCCGCAAGTGATTTATCGGGATATGCGCAGTTGTGCAGTTTGGGGTTGATAATCGCAATCGCGTCAGGCAACGTTTCTTTGGGTTCGTGGTGATCGGTAATAATCATATTTACTCCGAGCGACGCCGCGAGTTTTGCTTCTTCACAGGAGGTAATGCCGCAATCTACGGTAATAACAAGAGCCGCTCCGTTTTCCGCTATATGGCGTATGCTTGCTTCGGAGATTCCGTATCCTTCCGTCAGCCTGTTTGGAAGATAGTAGTCGCAGTTGCCGCCCAAGCGTTTTAATACTTTTAGCAAAATGACGGTTGACGTAACGCCGTCGACATCGTAATCACCGTATATCACAATTTTTTCCCCGTTCTCTATGGCCGATTTTATCCGCGCGGTTGCGCAATTCATATCACCGAATAAAAACGGGTCGTGGAAATCGTCAATATTGGAGCGGAAAAAACTTTTGCACTCATCAAACGTCATAAGCTTGCGCCCGACAAGCACAGTAGCCGCGGCGAGAGGAATATTGAGTTCGTCGGCAAGTTTTTTCACTGCCTGCGCGTCGATGTCGCGCAGCATAATTTTTTCATGCACCGGTGGGAAACTCATAACTCTCCCGTTTTCTGCAAATCGGTTATTGGTGCGAACAACGCGCTCAAGTGGCTTTCCTCGAAAGGAACGGCTAACTTTTCTATGGCGGCAATTTCATGATTCGACAGGCTAAATCTATAATCGCCCCATTCAAGTTTTAAAGATAACTGTTTTTCAAAACTCGCACTGATTTTTGGAGTTATCGGTTTCAGGAAAACGGCGAGCGCTTTAATCAGGTTGACGCATGTGACGATCACCGCGCCGGCGGCGGCCTTATCGCCTGTCTTAATCAATTCCCATGGTTTTTGGTCTTGAAAATATTTGTTGCCGACGCTTCCGAGCGCCTGAATTTTTTCGGCGACAAGTTTGAAATCACCGCTTTCGTACCAGTTGGCAATTTCATCCGCCGCCGTTTCAACCTGAGCCGCGATCTCTTCATCCCATTTTGCGTCGGGAACCCGGTTATCAAAGTAGCGTTCGCAAAAAACCATCGCGCGGTGATGTAGATTGCCGATGTTATTGGCAAGCGTCGTGTTGACGCGCGTTATTAATTCTTCTTTGTTAAGGTCCATATCCGCGCTTGTCGGCGACAGTTTTGACCCGTAATAAAAACGCAAAAACTCCGCGGCCTGCGGATGTTCGACTTTTTCAATATACTCGTGCGCAAGGATGAAAGTCCCGCGGGATTTTGACATTTTTTCGCCTTGAATATTCAAAAACCCGTGAATACGCAAACTTGACGGAACGGCAAAATCGGAACTGTCGAGCATCACCGGCCAAAAGAGCGCGTGGAAATAAACAATATCTTTTCCAATGAAATGCACAACCTCACATGGCCCGTCTTTTTTCCAATAGTCCATCACGTCGCCGCCGTTATCCTTACAGTATTTTTCAGTCGACGATAAATACCCAATCGGCGCGTCCATCCATACGTAAAAATATTTATTCTCCGTGCCGGGAATTTTAAATCCAAAATACGGCCCGTCCCTCGATATGCACCACTCTCTCAACCCGTCGTCGATCCATGTCTTGACAAAATTTTTCATGTCGGTCTGCAAGACTCCGGGCCTGTTTATAAACTCACGCAAAAAATCTTCGCGTTTAGCCAGCTCTACATAGATATGCGTAGACGCGCGCATCACCGGCCTATTTCCGCAAAGCTTGCAAGCGGGATCAATAACATCCGTAGGTTCATATGTGGTACCGCACGCTTCGCATACGTCGCCGTATTGATTCGGCGCCTTACAGCGGGGGCATGTTCCCACCACAAACCGATCCGGCAAAAAGCGGTTGTCGTGCTCGCAGTAATATTGATTTATCTCCCTCTCGACAATCAAGTTTTTTTTGCGCAGATTTTCATAAATCAATTCGGCATATTTACGATTTTCTTCCGAATGGGTCGTATAAAAAATATCGAAGCTAATATCATACTTAGAATAGTCGCGGATGTGATTTTCAAGAACTTTGCCAACCAACTCTTCGGGGGTAACGCCTTGATTGAGCGCGCTCAATTCGACCGGTGTGCCGTGGGTATCGTCGGCGCATACATACAACACCTCGTTACCCCGCAACCTGTGATAGCGGACAAAAATATCCGTCATCACCGCCTCAAGCAAATGCCCAAGATGTATATCACCGTTTGCGTATGGCAACGCGCTTGTCACTAAGAGGCGGCGGCGGTTTTTTTTATCGTCGGCTATCGTCATCTCGATATCACTCCTTTATTCAATTCTTCCGGCTCGAGCCACGCCTGAGTATTATCCGGGAAATGGACGAGGCCTTTGTTTTGGAATATGTTTATATATGTAAGCGTTCCGTCTTTATTCCCGCTACGAATCCTGGAACCGGGCTGCGGGAAATTGCTGAAGATATCGATGTACATTTCGTTTTCATAGCGCAGACAACAGAGGAGGCGTCCGCAGTTGCCGGATATTTTTGCCGGGTTAAGCGCGATCTGCTGGTCTTTCGCCATTTGCGTAGTGACCTGTTCAAATTCGTTAAGGAACGCGTTGCAACACTGCTGGCGTCCGCAGACCCCGCACCCGCCAATCCGCTTCGCCTCGTCTCTCACACCGATCTGGCGCATTTCTATGCGTGTGCGATAGATGGACGCAAGCTCTTTAACGAGCTCTCGAAAATCGACGCGCTGGGGAGCGGTATAGTAAAATATCGTTTTGCTGCCATCGAACTGCATTTCTACATCAACGAGCTTCATGCCCAGCACATCCAATTTGAATTGCTTGATTTTTTCGCGGCATATCTTAAACGCCTCCTTTTCTCTCTCCTGATTTTTCTTGTGTATCTCCATGTCGCTCTCTGTCGCTTTGCGGATGAGGTTGCGCTGCTCGCCCCCGCCGCGCTTGAGCTTCACAAGCGACCCGACACACGAGGCCTTGCCGAGATTTTGGCCGCGATCGGCCTCCACGACAACGTAATCGCCCTCGTTGATTTCAAGATCGTTACGATTTTTGAATATTGACTTGTGTTCGCCTTTAAAAGCCACCTCAACAAGCTTGCTGTTCTTCGACATTTAGCATCTCCATAAGCGTACATACAAAATTTACCATGACAAGCATAGCGTTCCCCCTCGCGTTCAGGGCAAAGAGCGCCTCCTGACACAGCTTGACAAAATTTTCAACATCGGTTGGCGTAATCGCTTCGGGCAATTCGATTTTGTTAGACTGCCCCGAGTAAAAATAGTTTATTGGCGCCCCTGTTTTGCTTAAAACCGCAAAACGCAGCAAATCGATAAGGCAACTTAAAACTTTCTGACACTCCGAAAACGCGTCCTTCCCGCCGGACAAATACTCCGCGCTCTGCGCCGCGGCCTCCCAATTGCCGCGCAAGCAATCATTCCAAAGATCGGCCGCGGCCGTAAAATATTCTTCACGCGGATTTTCAAATTCGTCGATTGCAACTCCAAGCGACCCGCTCGCCGCGGCGATAGCGACGCGGGAATCATCGGTACCAACACCAAAACGCCTAACCAGTTCGGCGGCGATAACGTCGTGCGGCAACGGCGCGAAACGAATCATCTGGCAACGTGAGAGAATAGTCGGCAAAACGGAATGCGCCTTATCGGTAAGCAAAATCATAACCGTCCCCGGCGGCGGCTCCTCAAGCGTCTTGAGCATAGCGTTGGCGGATTCTTTTTTCATAGAATCCACACCGTCTATGATAACCGCGTTGTAGGCCCCCTCCGTAGCCCCGCGCAGTATCGCCTGATTGGCCTCGCGTATCCAGTCTACGGGAATGTCGGGCTTTTTGTCGTATTGCGGCAATTTGTAAGGATCGTCAATCCGGCTCTTGGCCGATGCCGCCATGAATTGCCAACCCTTTTCACTAATATCATTATTTTTTCTGTGCTCGGCTTCTAATATAACCGGCATTATTATATGAAAATCGGGATGTGAATACGTATTGACTTTTTTGCACGACGGGCATTCGCCGCAAGGACGTGTACCATTGTGGCAGCAAAGCACAGCCATAGCCAAATCCACAGCCGCCGCGAATTTCCCGGTGCCGCGCTCCCCGCAAAAAAGGTAGGCATGTCCAAGCGTCCCATTCTGAAACGCGTTGCCGATAACACCCTTCACGCGCTCCTGCCCGGCGAGCCTATTCCACTGCAATACCGCCATTTCTTTAATTTCTCCTCGAATGCCTGCTGTAAAATCTCTTAAAAGCTATAAAAAAACCAATATTCCTCAAGTGGTTGCGAATTGCACGACTATCGGCCGTATGTTCATAATGTAATATAAAGACAGCAAAAAAACAAATAAATGTTACACTGGCGTCTCATAAGATTTTACCGTTTTTTAAAAACCTTTTTTTAAAATGTGTCGCCTCGCCCCCTGATACCACTCCGTGAAGGAAGGGACAACAAAGGGTCGTATGAACGGGAAAGGCGATGTTCATTCTTGCGTGGTTGGTTTGATTTTGACTTTAGCGTTTTTACCCCGATAGTATGCCCACGTGTCCCCCGTAAGCGGTCGCCGCTTATGGGGGACCGCAGGGGGGCTATCGTATCGGGGCGTTACGGGGCAGAGCCCCGTCACCAAAAAAAGATTTTGATTTTAATCCTTTAAAAAACCTTTACCTACTGATATGCCCCGTCACCAAAAGATTTTAAAGATTTTGATTATAAAGGTTTCGTTAAAATTCGATTCCGCGGCGCCGTAGGAATGTTCCGTCTCTTGTGTAGAGTGAGATTAGCGCGCTGATGTAGACGGTTCTGGCTTGGGCTTCGTCCAAATTGGCGGAAACTACGTCGCGCTGGACTTGCAGCACCGCGTAGCTGGTCGACTTTCCCGCGCTCATTTTCTGCTGCTCGGCCTCAAGTTTCTGCAACTGCAACTCGCTGACCACCCTGGCCGTCTCAATCTGCCTCTGTGCGCGCAAGACTTCTATGTGCGCCGAGCGTATTTCATAGTCTATCAACCGCTCAAGATTCCCTATCGACAACCGCTGCTGCTCCACCGAATATAGCGTCCGACGGTGGCGTTCCGTCGCGGTGATGTTTCTGATTGGGAATTGCAGTATCAGCCCGCCGGAGACGACGCTTGTTATGCCGTCGCCGGGTGTGAGCGCGCCGGGGAACGTTTCTGACGGCGTGTTTCCCTGCAACGATACAAAAAAATCGAGGCGCGGCAACAGACCGTTCCTCGTTTGCACCAAATCAAGCTCGCCTTTTTGTGCCTGCATGGCCGCCATG
>JAITUP010000073.1 GCA_031286265.1 Chitinispirillales bacterium
GTGGTTTTGTTTTTGATTTTAGCATTTTTACCCCGATAGTATGCCCACATGTCCCCCGTAAGCGGTCGCCGCTTATGGGGGACCGCAGGGGGGGTTATCGTATCGGGGCGTTACGGGGCAGAGCCCCGTCCCCAAAAAACAAAGCCAAACTCAATAGATAATTGAGGTTAATTACCGCCGGGTTAATAGCTACGTTGTCCGGCGACATCACGGAGCAACGTGCAATCGTCGGGCGATGCAGGTACTATTTTAAATATGATTGCTATTTCCTTTTGATTTTGTAAATTTTTTTATAAATTCTATATCCTATAGCTCCCAAGAAAGGGATCCTGTTTATTGCGTTTATTAGATTGTTTTTTGTTGAATAAGCTTCCGCAACGGCATATCCCGACAATCTTTCAAATAACTTCTCATCCAGTATTTTGATTAATGATTTTTGCAGGTCTTTGTCGATTTCCACATCATTCTTTTTTATTATGACCACACCGATCCAATCTTTGGCGGTATCTTCTATAATAATTTCCGCATGTTCGTTCAATATTTTTGATATGTTATACTTATCATTTTGTCGCCAAATAATAAATTCATTATTTTCAACATTAAGATTCCATTGATGAAATCCATGATAATTTTCCTCTTCCGCTTCGTTTCGGGTATGCTGTAAAATTATTTTCCCGCCTTTTTTGCAAATTGCCATCATCTGCATGATGCCAAATATCGGATTGAAAGCATGGTCAAGCGAGTTTCGCATGTGTACTATATCGAATGTATTATGCTCAAATTTTTCCGTTAGCCTTTCAACCATGCAATACTCCGGCGCGATACCGGCGGTGATATTGAGTTTTTCTCTTAAAATTTTGTAACTATGCGCCAGCGGATCAACCGCAATGATACGTAGTTTGGTTTTATCTGTTTTGCTGCCGCATGTAGATAGCGGACCGCTTCCTATATCAATACAAAATGTTTCCGGCGTGTCAAAATACTGTTCGATATTGCACCGGCGCTCATTTGAAATACGGTCGCGAAAATCCGGCCAGTTCTTTACCATCGCGCGTCTCCAATGACTAACCTCCGACGGTATGCCTTTCAACCACGTTTCTAAATATTTTTCATACGCGCTCAAATCAAAGTAAAATTCATTTAACGATTCAATCAGCATAAACGATTCCTTATTTATTCATTGTGAGTTTAAACTGTTCCAAAGTTTCTCGAGCCGCCTTTTGCCAGCAGTATTTCGCTCTAACGGTACCACAATTTTTTTTGAGTTCGGATAGCGCGTCTTCCGATATTAGTAACCGCCGCATCGTTGAGGCGATTTCTTCGGTATTATACGGATCGACATAAGCGGCCGCGTCGCCTAATACTTCCGGTAAAGCGGAGTTGTTCGACGCTAAAACCGGCGTACCGGAGTAAACGGATTCGAGCGGCGCTATTCCGAATCCTTCATATAAACTCGGAAACGCGAAGAGCGACGCCCCCCTGTAAAAAAGCGGCAACTCGCAGTCTTCTACATAGCCGGTAAAGATAACTCTGTCCGAAATGCCAAGCTCCTGTACCTTGCGATAAGTTTGCTCATACCACCAGCCCTGCCCTCCCACTACAACCAAATCATGTTCAATGCCATCCTTTATCATTGAATACGCGCACAGTAATCTCTCCAAATTTTTTCGCGGCTCCAAAAATCCGATAAAAAGTACATATTCTCGATTAATTTTATATTTCTTTTTGACTGCCGCGATTTCCTCAATTGCCGGTTCATCCAGAAATTTAACATCAGCCGCTTCATGGATGACGCTGATTTTCTTTTCGTAGGGGCCTATGTATTTAAGGATATCGTCTTTTGTAAAATGTGAGACGGATATTACTCTGTCTGAAAATTTTACGGAGAGGCGGATGATTTGTTTGAATATCCGCCGTGAGCGCGGATAATATTCAGCCATAGGAAAAAAACTTAAATCATGAATTGTTACCACGGAACGGAGGCCCGGATGGAACAGCGGCGCCGTGTAGTTTGGAGAGAATAGGACACGGATTTTGTATTTTTTGCACACAGCCAAAGGTAAAAATGTCAATTCCCATAATAAGCGCGGTAATGTTTTTGACGGCGCGCAGGGTATGACTTTAAAATTTGAAGGTAAGTTCGAAAATTGCTCTTTCACGGCTTTTGTCGTGAAAATAAAATATTTGTTATCAGAATCGATTTGAGCCAGAGCATTGACAATATTCAATATATAAAACGATGCCCCACCCTTTTGAGCGCTTAACGCCGACGCGTTAATTCCGATATTCATGATTTAGCCTCTGGTGAAAATAACTTTTCATTAAGCCACTCCGCGGTTTTCCGAGTCCCGTCCCTTATATTGACATCGGGAGAATAGCCAAGTTTTTCTTTTATTTTGTCGATAGAAACAATGTTCACATTTTTCGTCGTCCAATATACGGTTTCTCTAGAAAAAAACGGTTTCCCCGAATATTTTGAAATGATCGGCGGAAAGGGCAAAACTTTCGCCGCGATTTCCCAGCACAGCCCCAAAAAATTCGCTACGAAAATAGGAATGTGAACGAATTTAATTTTCTTACCCATGCCCGCGGCAATGTTTGTTATCACTTCCTTTATGGAATATGACCGTTCGTCGGAAATATAAAAAAGTTCGTTGACCGCTTCCTTTTTTTCACCGGCCAAAATAATTCCACCGATCACATTATCAACATAACAAAATTCCATCTTCGTCGACCCGCTGCCAATGAGCGGATAGATGCCCTTGCGTACGGGCCCGAACATCTTGGGAATGATGAGAAATGTGCCGGGGCCGTAGATCATCGGCAACCTTAAAACCGTACACTCCATAGACCATGTTCCCGATAACACCTGCTGCTCGGCAAGTAATTTGCTTTTGCCGTAATTATTGACGGGTTTAGGGTCGTCGGTTTCTTTTCTGGGGCGTGTACCGTCGCCAAATCCGGCGGCTTCAACTGTGCTGATGTAAACAAATCTTTTAACGCCCGCCTTTTGAGCTTCCTCAAGCAGATTAATCGTTCCCTGAACATTTACCGCGTAAAAATCGTCCCAGGTTTTGCTTAAATCGCTTCTTGGGATGGCGGCAAGATGGTAAACAATATCAATCCCATCCATCAACCCCGATGTTAATTCCCGATTGCTGATATCAATATCCCTCGCGTCAACCTCATCAGGACGGAAAAAATACAATTTGGAATTGCCTTTTGACACTGTGCGAACAGAATGACCGTTGTCAACGAGTTTCCTCGTCAGGTGTTGACCGATAAAACCGTTAGCTCCAGTTATTAATATGTTTGACATTTTGTGTTCAGCACCCCGCCACAACAATTCTTTTCCCGTTCACAGTTTCTTCTTTCATATAAATCTTCTCATCCCAGCATTTTTCCGTATCCTTATCAAAAATAACGAGCCATCCGGCATCCGAGCCGACTTTGTCCATGTATTTTAATATCTGCTCATATATACCGGTTCGGCTTTTTATGGATTGTTTGATTTTCAGTTCAACGGGGTATTTGTATCCGTCATGAACCACGCACAGGTCGCATCGCCCCGTACCAAGCGCCATTTCGCGGATGATATAACCGCCACCGTTTATCACACGTTGCAAAAATGCTTGTAACACTAAATGCGCGGCGGCTTCTGTGTATTGATACAAATCCTCTTCATAGCGTTTTTTCCAAATATCGCTATTTTCACGCCAATATTGTTGGAAATCGCTTATTAGAAAACTCATGTCAAATTTGCCATCTTTTAAGTATCGCGGGATGGCGTATTCTTCATGTGTTCTGTAGATTGAATCTTGGGGGCACCATGTCAAGATTCTGATAATCAGTTCCGCATAGATGGGGTTTGCCGGTTCTATTTTACCGCGGTCGTCTCTTATGAGACCCATGTCTTTAGTATACTGATAATCATCGGTAGTCTCGTTTATATCTCCGCTGCCCAATATAACCGGCTCAACTATTTTACGAACTCGCGGTTCTTTAAGGCGCTCTATCATACTGGTAATGTGTGTTGTTCTGTCGCGGGATATGTTATGCACGGCCTGCTCCGCAAGCTCACGGGTGATTGGGATTGAGTAGTCTTTTTTGATTATCTCTTCTGTGCATTCACAGGCTATAGCATTTACAAGCCAAGGTTGTCCCTGTGTTTGCTCAAAGGCGTAGTCAACCATTTCCGGTTCAAACGCCTGCCCTGTTTCCACCGTATGTTGCGCGTAAAGTTCGGCGACTTCCGCTTTTGTGAAATTTCTCAAATTAAAACATCTTTTCACAATATTAAACGGACTCATACTTCCGAGCGTTTCCGCGCCGACACGGACTTGAGCTTTGTAGTCTCCAATGTTCCGCATCCCGACGAGGGCGGCTGAGTGCAGAAACGGTATCTTGCCTCTGGAAATATAGCCGTCACGTAACTGCCTCAAAAAAGAGACCAGCGTTCCGTTAGAGAGGCAATCCGCTTCATCAAAAAATATAACGAGCGGTTTGTCGAGCGAACGGCAATAATCTACCAAAGAGGTATTTAATACGTCAGAGATATGGGTGTAATCGGCTTCTTTCGCGAATCCTTGCGGTAACCCCTGTTTTTTGATGCTGGTTCCTATCTTTTTGACTATCTCCGGAATCCCTTTCTCCGGCTCGGTAAACACGACCACGGATTCCAGCGAACAATACAGCGCATGATAATCTCCTTTCGCGTTTATGCTGTCGGCTAACTCCCAAATCAACGTTGTCTTTCCGCTCTGCCGCGCCGCGTGGATGACGAAGTATTGCTTGCTGTCAATAAGATCCATCAATTCAGCGTTGATGCCGCGAAACGGGTCAAGCATATAGTGGTCACCTGGAATGCATGGGCCGGCGATATTGAAAAATTTAGGCATAAGCCTGTATTGTCCTTTTCAAAAATTCAAAATCAAAAATTCAAAAATCAAAATCTATATATGGGGGAATTTGGCTGCGCCAAATTATGCGGGGGCTGCACCCCCGCAACGCCCCGCTCTCTTAATTTAAAACAAACCTTTATTCCAGTCCGCTAATTGAATCAACAATATCCCCCGCCGCTCTGCCCGGATCATCAGCTCCGGTGATCGGGCGGCCGATAACGAGCAGTGTCGCGCCGTTTTTTATCGCCCATTCGGGGGTGGCTACGCGCTTTTGGTCGTTGGCGTCTGTGCCGGCAGGGCGAATGCCGGGGGTGACGATCTCAATGCCTCGCGGGACTATCGGCGCTACCGCCTCCAAGTCGGCGGCGGAGCAGACGAGGCCGCTTATTCCCGCCTCCATCGCTTTTTGCGCGAGGTGCCGGACATATTCGTTTGTAGTCATGGAAACCGCGAGCTCATCGTTCAGCATTGTTTGATTGAGGCTTGTGAGTAGCGTCACCCCCAAAATTATCGGGCGATGCCGTGCCTTCGCGGCTTCCTCGGCGGCGGCTTTCATCATGTCGATCCCGCCTTGCGTGTGTATCGTCATGTAGTCGATATTTAACGCGCAGGCGGCCCGGACGGCTTTGGCGACGGTGTTGGGGATGTCGTGGAATTTCAGGTCCAAGAAGATCTTACGATTAACCGAGCGGATAAGATCGAGTATCTCAGGGCCGAACCGCGTGAATTGCTCCAAACCGAGCTTATACACGCCAACGCTTTCCGACGTTTTCGCGATAAGGCTCTTCAGCGCGTCGGCGTCGTCAACATTGTCCAAAGCTAAAGCGATATAATCACGTGCGTTTTTCATATGTATGGTAAATATAATTGATGGAGCGGGGAGTTATAGTGTTTTAAATAGGGAAGAGCTTAAATCTTCTTAAACGGATCCTATGCGGCTCGTCTCGTACATCAATTTTATAATATCCGAAAATTTTTGCCCTAAGCGTTCAACTTCCTCCAATTCTCCATTCCTCAGTAGCCCCACTCGTTCGCACAGATCGTCGATTACCTCCAGTTGGTGTGAACTGATTAGTAGCGCCGCGCCGCGGGACTTGGCTTCGTGGGCCATTGATTTGAAGTGTTCATACGCTAAAAAATCGAGGTTTACGGTCGGTTCATCGAAGAAATATATTGTCGGCCACCCTAAAAACGCGCGGCACAGACCGCATTGCACTCGCTGACCTCTTGACAGGTGTTTGACTTTTTTTGTTGATGTGTAGATATCCGTTTCGCCCCAGTATTTTTCAAAATACTCATCGGCTTGCTTTTCCCCGATCCCTTTAGCCGCCGCGAATATTCGCAAATTTTCTTTAACGGTCAGATTCCCAAAGAATCCATCACTCTCAAGCGCCGCCCCGACCATTCTGTAAAATTCTGTTTGATGCCGCCAGGGATCAAAGCCCGCCACCTCCACACTACCGCCATCTTTCTCGATCAATCCCAACAATACGCGGATAAGCGTAGTCTTTCCGGCGCCGTTCAGCCCCACTAAACCATAGACGCTCCCTCCACTAACCTGTAGCGATATGTTTTTCAGTATTAGGCTGCTTCCAAAAGCGCGGCTGAGATTTTTCGCGTCGATGATCGGCATGTCGGCGGCTTCCGGTTATATGATACGGACATTTTTCATTTCGCCGCCTTTGGCTGCTGCTGTTGCTGGCCTGCGGCCATTTGTCGGCTCTTTTTCATGACAAGCACCTGTTCCTCCGGACTGATTTCTAACAATATCTTGGCAGTCAAAACCATCGGATCCTCTGGTTTGGCGGTTGTCTTCTTGCTCGAATCAATGTCCCCTTTACGTTTTTTTTCTGAATACCGAAAATACATAAAACCCCTCCTGGTTAATTGGTGCTTTATTAATATACATCATATTCCTGCGTATTTAAGTTTTTTTTCAAAATTGGTAAAAATGTTCCTCCGCGCCGGTTTCTGGGTTTCTGTTTTGAGGGCCGCATAAACTATATTTACCGTATGAAAATAATTGTCGCACAGGCCGCCGGGTTTTGTATGGGGGTAAAGAGAGCCGTCGATCAGGCGCTTATGCTGTCTAACGACAAGTCTTCCACCACCTGGACGCTTGGCCCGCTGATACACAACAGGCAGACGATCGAGATGCTCGAACAGCGCGGTGTGCACGTGCTAAACGAGACCGACCCGCCGCCCGCGCCGACAACGCTGCTGATACGGGCGCACGGAGTTCCGCCCGAAGTTATGGATCAGTACAAATCCATCGGATATAAGATCGTGGACGGTACTTGCCCGAAAGTGAAGACAGTCCACAAGGTAATAGAACGTCACCGCGCGCAGGGGTACGACATCATCATCACCGGCGATGAAGGCCACGCGGAAGTGATAGGACTCTTGGGATACGCGGGAGACCACGGGTACCTTATACAGACAGTTGACGACATCAACAGCTTGCCCCGGTTCGAAAAAATCTGCCTCGTATCGCAGACTACGTTTGACAGGGTACTTTTTGACGATATCGCGGAAAAGATCAAGGCGAAGTTTGGCGATTGTGATATCGTCGTCAAAAAAACAATATGCTCCGCCACCGATCAGCGTCAGGAAGAGACGGAAAAACTCGCGCGTTCCGTTGACGCGGTAATCGTTGTGGGCGGGAGGAACAGCGCCAATACCCAGCGTCTCGCCCAAATTGCGCAGACGTGCGGCACACATACGCAGGCTATAGAAACCGAAGACGAAATTGAGTGGGAGCCGCTTGCCGAATGCAAAACCATCGGAGTAACTGCGGGTGCGTCTACCCCCAACTGGATGATCAAGCGGGTTTGCGACCATTTGCAATTTTTGAGCCGGACGAAAGAGAAAAAAGCGTCCGGCGCTTTCATGCGCGCGCTTGACAGAATGGCAAATTTGAATCTCTTTGTGTCGACCGGCGCGGTCGCGGCCTATTATGTCTCGTGCGTCATGCAAGGCATAGACTTTCCGCAGCTTGGCGATACGATCGCGCTTGGCGGCGCGATTGCGTTTTTCTACTTCGTCTCCGCCTACCTATGGAACAGCCTCGCAAGCCTCGAAAGTACGCTGCATCTCGACATATCGAAATATCGATTTTATCATAAATATCCCAAGCGGCTGTTTTTTCTCTCCGGCGCAAGCATCGTAGCGGTACTGATAACAGCGTTTCTTATCAACAAGCAAACGTTTTATCTGATGTTCCTCGCGAGCGTCGCGGGATCGGCGTATCATATTACTATCGTCCCTAAGCAGTTGAGAAAGTTTTTGCCCTACAAGAGTTTGAAAGACATACCCGCCTCTCGCGACCTGTCAGTCGCGCTGGCGTGGGCGATTATACTGACGTTTTTGCCGCAGACGATAGCGGGTACGCTAACTACAAATATGATAAACGTAACATCGCTCACCGTTTTTGCCATGATCTTCATGCTGAGTTTTTTGCGGTCGCTGATATTCGATCTCCGCGATATAGAAGGCGACAGAATAATGGGCCGCGAAACCCTAATCACGATAGTCGGCGAGACTCGCGCCCGCAATACCATATACATAGTGATACTCGGCTGCGTGGGGCTCATTTTGGCATCGCCTGCGATTTTGGGGGCGATGGCCTACGAATACGCCGGAACGCTGCGCTTCTGGTCGCAAATACCGGCGCTCATCTATGCCGCGGTATTCGTACGGATCAACGCAGGAATACGGTCGAATCATACGGCGCTATTTTGCCTGCTGGCCGACGGGCTGTTTTATCTGGCGGCGTTCGGAGCGTTTTTGTCGACAGTCTCGGCGCGGGCGTTTATTTAAGGACGGCAAAAGCCTGTTTTAAGTCGTCAATTATGTCATTTACATTTTCAAGCCCGACAGATAAACGAACCATCCCGGGGTTTACCCCCGCCGCTTTCAATTGATCATCGTTTAGCTGTCGGTGGGTGGCGCTTGCCGGATGCAAGACACAAGTTCTGATATCGGCGACATGAACTTGATTTGACGCTAATTTTAACGCGTCCATGAATTTTATCGCGTTCTCTCTGCCGCCCCTTATTTCGAATGTGATGACCCCGCTCGCGGCCTTCAGATATTTTCTTGCCAGATCATAATACTTGTCGCTTTCAAGCCCCGGATATATGACTTTTTCTACCATTTCGTGGGCTTCAAGAAATCTGGCGGCCTCAAGAGCGTTTTCGCTGTGCCGTTCCATACGAATGGCTAATGTTTCGAGTCCCAAATTCAATAAAAACGCGGAGTGCGCCGACGGATACACACCAAAATCGCGCATAAGCTGCATTCTTGCCTTTATGATATAGGCTGCTTTGCCGTAGGTTTCCGTATATACTATGCCGCGATACGATTCATCCGGTTCTGTCAAGCCGGGGAAGTTACCTTTAGACCAATCAAATTTACCGCTGTCTACAATCACCCCGCCCACTTGAAGCGCATGGCCGTCCATATACTTTGATGTGGAGTGAACAATAATGTCTGCGCCGCGTTCAAACGGCTTGCACAGAATCGGCGTGGCGAATGTGTTGTCGATTATAAGCGGGACATTGTGCGCATGGGCCACCTTTGCGAATTTCTCAATATCCAATACGCTCAAAGCCGGATTAGCCAAAGTCTCCCCAAAAACAGCCTTCGTATTTGGCTTGAACGCCTTGTGTATTTCATCCTCCGAAGCGTCGTCGTTTACATAAATACACTCGATGCCCATTTTCTTTAGCGTAAACGAAAATAAATTTATCGCCCCGCCATAAATCCGCGTTGTACTGATAAAGCTGTCGCCAGCGTCGCATAAGTTCAAAATCGCCAGCAGTATCGCCGCTTGCCCGGAAGATGTGCACATCGCGGCGATACCGCCCTCAAGCGAAGCGATTTTTTCTTCCACGGCCATGACGGTAGGATTGGCAAACCGTGAATATATGAGGCTATGCGTCGGCTCATCAAACACCGCGGCGATGCTCTCGGTAGAATCATAGACATAAGTGGTACTCTGGATAATCGGTACCACCCGCGGCTCTGTGTTTTTGGGCGTATACCCCGAATGCAAGCATTTCGTTTCGTCATTCATAAAATTATGTTTTTCCTCTCAATTGTAAAATAATTGATGTATGACGGATAATGTGTCAATTTTTTCTAAAAAGATAAAAACAACTCTCATCCAAGCACTTCCACAAAAAACGTCCTTTCTCTTGGCGGATCGAACTCACAAAAGTATACCCCCTGCCACGTCCCAAGGAGTGGCTTGCCGTTGCGTATGATGACGGTGGCGCTCGACCCGATCACGCTTGCCTTGATGTGCGCCGCGCTGTTACCCTCGGCATGGCGAAACTCGGGGCGATCTGGAAAAGCCTTGTCCAAACCAACAAGCATGTCCCGCGCCACATCCGGGTCGGCGTTCTCGTTGATCGTGATCCCGGCCGTGGTATGCGGACAATAAACAACGGCCAGCCCACCGATCACACCGCTTTTGGCAACAGCATCACGAACTTGCGGTGTGATATCGTAAAAATCGGCACGCGGGGCGGAAAGCTTGTATTCATAAAACATGTTTTTTCCTCCTCCCAAAAATTTTATTCACAGGTATTTCGATAAAAGACAATTAACGATCATCGAGTAATAATACTATAATCTTCACCTTACAAAGAGTGATTTTTTCAGATAAAATAGATTTTTAATATTTTTTTAGAATAAACAGTTTTTCGTGTTGCCGATAATTTATATTGATGTTAGGCTATTAACCCGGCGGTAATTGACCTTGACGTTAAAATCGAAGTCTTTTAAACCTTTTAAAGTCTTTAAAATCAAAATCTTTAAATTCTTTTTTGGTGACAGGGGCTCAAAGTTTCCTCTTTCAATCATAGTGCAGGGTGTACACTGTACACCCTCACTCACTTCGAGCATAGCCTATCTCCCGTAACGCCCCCATGTAAAAACCGAATTACGCTAAAACCCTTATCCTAAAACCCTACGGGCGGGTGTAATGCTAAAGTCAAAACAAGTCGATAACGTTGCCTGCGACGGTGGCAATATTGGGGGCTTTGCGTGTTAGCGAGACGCGCCTAGGCCGCTTTGTGGCCCAAACCGCAAGTAATGTCGCCAAGCTAATCACCAGCCAAACTGCCCC
>JAITUP010000228.1 GCA_031286265.1 Chitinispirillales bacterium
TTTTAAACCCTAACTTTCCCTCGTTTTACGTAATATGATAGCCTATAGTGTTTATTATCATAGAGTTACAATTTTATGCAAATAGAATCAATATTACGTATTTACCCCATATAATGCAAAAAACACGTTTTTGTAATTACAGTAAAATCAACACATTGCAGCTCCTATTACGTAAAACATGGAAAAGTTAGGGTTTAAAAAAGGGTTTTTTAAAAAAAGTAAAATCTTATGGGACGGTAATGAATAAATTTTATTTTTCTTTGTAACATTTCGAAGCCCGAACAAGTCTAATGTATGTACGAGAGGCAAAAAATAAATAAAAAATTAATAATTTACAAAAAACATACAATCAGGCCGCGCCATGTATTATATTTGTCGCGGTGAAAAAAAGAATATAAACGGTGGTCTACCCACGATGACCAAAAGGGAGCATACAAACGAATGCGACCCCACAACCATCAACGGTAGATAACACCACAATTTTTGTTATACTATTTTTTAATCAAAACCTTTAAGGAGGGTGCAGTATGAGCTTTACCAAAAAAATCAAAACGCTGGCGGTAGTGTTGGCAGTGGCGGCAACCGCGAGCGCGCAGTTCAATGGCGTGGATAACGCGCGTACAAGGGCGCTTAACGGTGCTCCACTGGGCGACATCTCCGACATCCACAGCTATCCGGTACTCATGATGGAGTACCTGAATCAAGCGCAGATTACGTGGAACGGGACGGACGAGGCTCCGGCGGGCGGGTCGATTATCGCTACCAAATCGCTGTTGGACGGTATGCTTGGGCTTGGGATTATCACCAACCGCATGTCCATGGCCGACGCGAGGTTTCAGAGTACGGTCGGAACTGAGCTCTCCGGAATTAACCCACCGGTTGTCCCGCACATACTTATCGGGGCTAATCTAGGTATGCTCAAAGCGGGGTTAGACCTCTTTATTGAGCATAACGGCTATTCCGCTACCGTGAGTACCTCAAATGCCGACAACAGCGTCTCTACCAATGATACGACTAATAGCGCCATGCTGTTTGGCACAAGGCTATCTGCAAATGCAGATTTGGGCATGATGGACCTTTTGGTTAAATTCGGCATCGGTTTTCCATCACTCAACCGTAAAGCAACCGGGCCCAGCGCTGGGGGTGGTATCGAAACGACGGAAGAAAAATTAAAAAGCGGTCTTTATTTGGAAATAGGCGCTGAAGTATCAAGCAATATTGCCGGTATAGTAGACCTGACAATCGGTGGTGGATACACCTCCATGAGTCATCAATTAGCCGATCAAGTTACGCCCGCATCTACTACTGTTCGACCTGTGAACACATCTTCTCTACTCTCGATTTACCTGAGCGCCGAAGCGAATGTTCTGGAGACAGTAGCAGCAGTAGTAGGGTACGAAATTATTAACGACGTCAGTAAAACCCTCTCAAGCGCTACTGCAGGCACCCCTCCAGTCACAACCGAGACCACAGCTAGAAGCGGGACATTTATACATGCTTTCTTCGCCGGTTTAGAGGGTAGCTGGGACAATGTATGGTGGAAGTTTGACAATCTCAAGCTCAGAAGCGGTATAAATTACACAATCGCAACACCCACTTCCAAAACGTCAAACAATCAGAACTCAGCAGGTCATGAGCGTAGCGAGTTCGCCACTCATGCTTTCGCCGACCCCACCATCGGTATAGGCGTCTCCAAAGGACTCCTGACAATCGACGCGGCTCTCAACTTCGGTCGCCTGATTGAAAATGAGGATTCTGATGTATTTTGGGAAAACCGTGGTTTGCTAAACGGCCCAACTTTCGGCTCGGTCTCAGCGACTTTCAGATTCTAATTGTGGAATGATCGCTGGTGTAGTATATTATTTTTGTAGTACAAAGGCGGGATTTATCATCCCGCCTTTTTTTTTATGTTTGGAGAAACGGGTTTTAGGGCACTTCAACCAAATCTTCCACTTTAATATCCCCTCTATCAATTAGTCTTCCTAAAAAATTGTCGTTTTTTGCTATAAAGCCCCTGCTTGTGTCGGAAATAGTGAAATATTAACCCGGCGGCAATTGACCTCAACGTTAAAATCAAAGCCTTTAAAGTCTTTAAAATCAAATTCTTTTTTGGTGACAGGGGCTCCGCCCCCGTAACGCCCCCATGTTAAAACCGAATTACGCTAAAACCCGTATCCTAAAACCCTACGGTCGAGTGTAATGCTAAAGTCAAAACAAGTCGATAGGGTGGTTTTGTTTTTGATTTTAGCATTTTTACCCCGATAGTATGCCCACATGTCCCCCATAAGCGGTCGCCGCTTATGGGGGACCGCAGGGGGGCTATCGTATCGGGGCGTTACGGGGCAGAGCCCCGTCACCAAAAAACAAAGCCAAACTCAATAGATAATTGAAGTTAATATAATATGCCTGACATACAAAATACAAAAAAATGGCATTGCAAAAAAATTGACCCTTTCATCCTTGATATTTTACCGGCCTTCTATTATATTTGATTATAGATTCAACAATACCTAATAAACCTTTCAAAACGCAGGATTAGGGGGGAGGGCGGATATGTTTACAAAATTCTTCAAGTCGTTGGTAGTGTTTGCGGTTGCCGCTATGATGATTCCGGCGGTGGTCGGCGCGGACGCCATTGAGATTGGCAATTTTGACGATCTACTCAAAATAGGGGTTGATCCAAACTTCCCGCTAAGCGGCAATTATGTGCTGACTGGCAACATTGACGCATCGGAAAGCCGTGAATTGAATGACGGCGCGGGGTTTAAGCCGATAGGCGAGCGTTTTGTTGCTGGTAATCCAACTGATCCACCGGACGTTACACGCGCGTTTACCGGAACTTTCGACGGCGCGGGGTATACCATAAGCGGGCTATATATAAACCGCGCCCGGGTTGAAGGTGAAGGGAACGATGAACACAATATCGGTCTTTTTGGATACATACACGACGCCACTGTAAAAAATGTGATCGTTCTCGCGGATACCATACGCGGATACACGTACACTGGCATACTTGTCGGCCGAAGCGGCGGCGAAAGCGTGATCGAACAGAGTTATACCAGCGGTTTTGTGACCGTAACCGGCAACGTCGTGGGCGGTCTTGTGGGCGGAAACGGACGTTCAAGCAGGATTACAGCATGCTACACGACAGCTACGGTAGAAATTGACAATGGCACCGGAGGTGGGCTTGTGGGACAAAACAGTGAGCTCATAGGTGACCCTGTTACTCCCGTTGACGGAGGGATATTCCATAGTTACTCTCTAGCCACGGTAACCGGCGGCGCTAATGCCACTATCGGCGGTTTCGTAGGGCAACATAATGCAGTAGGGAGTATGCACAACAGAATAGAGTTCAGCTATTCCGCAGGCATTGTTAGCGGCGGCGGTTCCACCACTACAGGCGGGTTTGTCGGAAGTAGTTATACAGGCATGACGATAACGGGTTGCCAGTGGGACACGGAACGCTCCGGTCAATCTGTCGGGTCTGGAAATGAAAATGAGCTTCCCCCTGGGGTCTTGATTGGACATACCACAGAGCAAATGATGACGCGCGCAAATTTCATCGGCTGGTTCGACCCACTTCCCGGTCTCGCTACGCCCCATTTCGATATCGCCAACAACTATCCATATCTAACAGCTTTTCCCACGCATACACTGACTTTCACGTCTTCGCCCGGCGGAACGGTATCGGACGGTGGGATTAGCGGCATTCACGTGCAGAAGGTCAATCACGGCATCACCGACGCTTCCGGCGTTACGGCCGAGATCGACGAAGAAACCGGGGGAGAGTCGTTTATCGGATGGTTTCTTGTTGATGATGAAGCGGAGGCTGAAGATGAACCCCTTACCGCTGGGGAATATGACGGCTTTACAGTCGAATTGTTAGACGAAGGCCTCACCATCAAACTTTCCGATTTGGCTGGCGATGTTGAGATAGAAGCGCGTTTTGCGCGTAAGAAATTTACTGTGACCTATAGGGCGGATAACAACGGGAAAGTGACCTGGGAAAAAACTCCCGAAGAGCTTGAGGACGAACTGACGGCCGAAGTTGAGTTCGGTGCGCTCGGTCCGGTCGTTATGGCTGTTCCCGACAACCCTAACTTCCGTTTTCACAGATGGAGATTCCAAATCGATATGCAAAGCGGCGTTGATACGGAAGCTACAAATATGCGCGCGGATACGATAAGGGAGGCCGGTATGATCTTTACCGCTGAATTTGTTTCGGCGGGCGACGTCATGCTTACCTACATTGCCGGAGAAAACGGAAGCGTCGCTATTGTCCCCACCGAGACTTCTACGAGCGGCACATTTGTCGCGGACACCACCGTGAGCGTAGAGCTCGGCAATGACGGCCCGTGGATATTGGCCGAGGCGAACACTGACTATCGTTTTATTGCGTGGAGCGACGGTTCCACGGCAAACCCGCGCCGGGAACTTGCCGCGTCCGGCGACACTACCGTGACCGCGGTCTTCGCGATTTTCACAAATCACTATAGATACACTGCCGGTTCAGGCGGGAAAGTCGCTATGGAAATAGACGGTGTGTTGACTCCCTTCGACTTCCTGTTAACGGTTGACTACTTTGCGTGGGGCCCGGTAATCACGGCAGTCCCGGATTCAGGCTACGAGTTTGACCGGTGGGAGCGATTGACCATATCGCAGCATGTCGGATCGGATAATGACAGCATAACCACAACCGCGACCCGGTCCGATTCCACGGGCGGATGGAATGACTGGTTTCAAATGTTCTATGAAGAGACGCCCGGCTCCGGCGTAACCGTTATTTCTTTAGACGTGAGGGCGGTTTTCAAAGAACACGTTTCCATAGCCGAAATCGACCGCGTCGTCCCGGAAACGAAAACAGACGAGGTGGCAACGTTCGTACCTGTCCGCACAGCGTCCAAACTCGTGGCCGGCCCGAGCCCGGTGGCCATTGGCGATGTCGTAAGATTCTACGGCGGCGGTAGTATCGGCACACTCCGTGTCTTCGACGCTCTCGGCAACTTTGTCCGTGAAATATCAGTGGCAGACGGCTGGGATTTGAGAGACGGTAAGGGGAATTTTGTAGCCGAGGGGTCGTATGTGGTTAGAGGTGCAGTAACGATTAGCGGCGAGCGAGTGCGCGTGTCTGTGCCTGTGACAGTCGTGAGGTAAGATTTGGATTTATTCGATACCACCCGCGACCATCTGATCCGCCTGACGGCTCCGCTTGCCGACCGCATGCGACCGCGGACGCTCGATGAGTTCATCGGGCAACAACATATACTCGGCGAAGGACGCCTCCTTCGCCGAGCCATACAAATCGACCAGATTACCAGCGTCATCTTCTACGGTCCGCCGGGTACCGGTAAAACAACGCTCGCCCGCATCATCGCCAATACCACAAAATCTAATTTTATTTCCATAAATGCCGTACTCGCCGGCGTCAAGGAAATCAGAGAATCAATCGACGCGTCGCAACGCTCTTTGGCGATGTATCAAAAACGTACACTGCTTTTTATTGACGAAGTCCACCGTTTCAACAAATCCCAGCAAGACGCGCTGCTACCGCATGTAGAAAACGGCACGTTTACGCTCATCGGCGCGACTACCGAAAATCCGTATTTTGAGGTCAACAAGGCCCTCGTCTCGCGCTCGCGGATTTTTCAATTGAGCGTATTGACCGAAGACGATCTGAAAGCCGTTGCCATGATGGCGATTAGCGATAAGGAGCGCGGATATGGCAACCGCAACGTGGTTATAGACGACGATGCCTTGAATCACCTCGTGAACACTGCCAACGGCGACGCCCGCGGCGTACTCAACGCGTTGGAACTTGCGGTCGAGACGACCGAGGCGGACAGCTCAGGCAAAGTAAGGATCACGCGCGAGATTGCCGAGGATTCGATACAGCAGCGCGCGATTTTATACGACCGCGACGGTGACGCGCACTATGATACTATAAGCGCGTTCATAAAATCGATACGCGGATCGGACCCCGATGCCGCGCTTTACTGGATGGCAAAGATGGTTTACGCGGGCGAAGACCCGCGCTTCATTTTCCGGCGGCTGCTGATACTTGCCTGCGAAGACATAGGAATGGCCGATCCAAACGCGCTAACCGTGGTAGTAAATTCCGCCCGCGCGTTTGACTACGTAGGGATGCCGGAGGGACGTTTTCACCTCTCCTACGCATGTATCTACTGCGCCACCGCGCCCAAGAGCAATTCAACGATGGCCTTTTTCGACGCCCTGAACGTAGTCGCCAAAAGCGCGTCGGACGATGTGCCGAACCACCTGCGCGACGCCTCGCGGGACGGCAAAGACTTCGGCCACGGCAAGGGATATCTATATCCGCACGCCTACAAAGATCACTGGGTAGCGCAACAATACCTGCCGGATCACCTGAAAGGGCAAAAGTTTTATAACCCGGGCGATTTGGGGTATGAGAGGCATGTTAAGGAAAGGATTGAGAGGTATAGTCGCTCCACTTTAAAATATTAATCCGGCAGTAATAGTAATTGACCTCAACGTTAAAATCAAAACCTTTAAAGTCAAAATCTTTTTTGGTGACAGGGGCTCCGCCCCCGTAACGCCCCCATTCTAAAACCGAATACGCTAAAACCCTTACCCTTAAAACCATACGGGTGGGTGTAATGTTAAAGTCAAAACAAGTCGATGGGGTGGTTTTGGGCTTGATTTTAACATTTTTATCCCAGATGCCCAGATTGTCGGGGTATAAGGTCAAAAACAAAACACCACGCAAGAATGAACATCGCCCTATCCATTCATACGAGCCTTTGTTGTCCCAAACATTACGGAGCGGCGTCAGAGGGTTAGGCGACACATTTTTAAAAAAAGGTTTTAAAAAAATCTTAACCCTAATGGAAAATTTGGGTTAAAAAAGGATTTTTTAAAAAAAACGGTAGTGATTATACTCATCTAAATTTCAACCTAAGCCTTAACGGCAAACCCTCTTCCCTCACCCAATCAAGATGTTCCCTGATTACAGGCAGATGTTTTTGCACTCTTTCTAAGTGATCGCCCCAGAGATATTTGTTTTCATCTATGCCTGCAACCATTGGTTCGAGACGCACCAGTAACGTATCGACTTTCGTTGCTAAATTATCAACTTTTACTATTAACGATGTTAAATCGTCCATCAATTCAGGCGCTTTTGTTCCTACTTCCGCGGTTATTCTGATGACATCTTCAACGAGCCGGGCAGCGGTATCAAGCCCGGCGGAAATCCCGATTTCCTTGTCGTTGAGAAACGCGAATGTTTTTAACACTAACGTATCGATTATATTCACCATGTCGCCGAACGCGATTACGAAAGGCCGTTTTCCGTCGTCCCGCCCGTCGCGAAGCCATAGCATGATGTCTCGGAGTTCTATGATTTTGTCGCTTAATCTGTCCATGTACGCGATTACTTCCGACGGCCCCATTTCGAAGTTCCCGTCTATGATTTCATCTTTCGGGATGAGCGGGTCGCCGAGGTTTCCGGTTGATATTTCGATAAAGCGTTCGCCCATAACGCCTCTCACCTTTACCCCGATGTAGCTGCTCGTCCGTACCGGTATCGGTTCTTTTGAGCGGATGTGCACGAGCACGCGCCCGCTGTCGTCGAGATCGAAGCCGGTGATTTCCCCGATGTATGTCCCCTCCATCCTGACCGGGTCCTGCACGGCTAACGTTCCGACTTCGGAAAAACGCAACGTGCGTGTTGAGTGCGGCGCGCGGTAGGTCTCCCAAAACGCGTACGCCGCCCCGAGGCTGATGGTGAGCGTCAGCATCATGAGAATATACCCGAATATTCTATCGCTCATAATCATAAGAACAAAATAATATATTCGTGCCCTGCGGTGATATATATTTAACATTATGACCATAACCATGCTGCACGGTACGCTTGAGTGGCTTATAATAGTTTTGATAGCGATATCCGGTTATATCACCGACAGGTTTTTGCCGGGTCGTCGTGTGCGGTATCCGATTTATGCCCTTTTGATGCTGACGGCGTTCATTTTCGACCTGAATGAGGTTGTTTTTCGGGCGAACGCCCTTAATGCCGTTTGGTATGGGCTTATATTGTTGATAATCGCCGAGATTTTTTGGAAAAGCCTGCGAAAGAGGAGCAAACCGCTCCTTTGCGCCGTTTTTGTGGGGCTGCCCCCGGTTTTTTTATTTGTTTTCGCCGCCGCCCTGCTCTCTGTCCCCTTGCCGTGCCACAATCTGACCGGCGGGACGGTCGGCGAGCGTACGGAGTGCGGCGGCGGGGTATACAGTTTGTCGGTGCGCCCTTCTTTCGACCCATTCAAACCGGGCCGGATTTTCGCGCTGCACAGAGACATCCGCTTTGCGCCTCTGAAGCGGCGGGTAGACAGCTACGCGATTCCCGAGGTCTTTGCGGGGACGCGGCTTACCCCGCATTGGGAGTGCGCCCCGGGGCCGGCGGGGGACGCCGTTAGGGTCCGTCTATCCGCAGACGGGTATATTTTGTGGGCTTTACGGGATAAAACAGTAGAATAACCGCATGCGCGGGGATTATATTTAAAAAAATTAAAAAAAAGCTAAAGTTATGTATTCAAAATGCCGATATACATAATAGGGTTAGAGTAACCGGATTGAGAAAGGAGCCAAATATGCTAATCAACAAAGTTACGCAAGCGATGCAAAGCGAGCTGCGCAGGGTCGATCCCAGTCGCAGGCCGGAGCGGGGAGGGACGGTAGCGGCATCAAATACCGCCGTTACGGACAGTTCCGAACTTTCGGCGAACGGCAGAAAGCAGCGGGAGATCAGGGGCGATATACAGATAATATCCTCCATGGTCAAAGCGCAGCCCGATGTCAGAGTCGATAAGATGGCCGAGGCCAGAGCGAAGATCGCCTCCGGCTTCTACAACACCGAAGACTTCGCCGGAAAATTGGCGGCAAAATTGGCGAATACGCTCGCCTAACAGGGAAGACGCGCACCGCCGGCAATCTCTCGGTGAGCGCTTCCCCCCAACCGATGTAGGCCGCGTCCACCCCCCTCTTGTTTCTACCCTGCTTTCACATTGTCTCTACCAAGAGCCTTACTGATTCGCAAATTTCTTCCGCATATTTTCTTGTTGTTAAGGTCGCCTATCGCCATTTCCGCCATGAACTTCCCCAGCTCCACAAACGCGTATCCCTGCGGATATCCTTCTTTATCCGTAATCATCGCGATAGAATGAACCGGCTCATAAGGGCGAAATAGTTTGCGCACTTCTCGCTCGGTTATGTAATAAGGAAGGTTGCCGACATAAATTGTTTGGAATACAGTAGCCATGTTATCCCCCTTTGGCATTTTCAGATTTATTGAATACAATAACGCAAACGGCGTGCCAAAGCGTCAAAACAGCGTTTTTTGAGCGTTTTGAGGGGAAATAGGGTTACTTTTTTGCAAGAATGCTATTCAAAAAGAGAAAATGTGAAAAAGGGGAAAAAGCTGAATTTCGACGGTGCGAATCTCACCACATCTGAACGGAATTTCGGATTATTTTTTCGACCAAATCCTTCACAGCCCTGTCTCGGCCGGCCAACTCGTCCTCGCTCTCAAAAATATAGACGCCTTCCCCGGAGACAGTGCCCTTGTATATAATCGTTTCGCGCCTGTTATCAAAAAACTCTACATCGGCCGAAACGCGGACGACGTATTGCTCGACCTGAACCTCCGCACCCCCCGCGCCAAACGTGTGTGGACGATTGGAATAACGGGTAACGGAACCGCGTATGGTCGCGTCGGCATTCTGGTTTGCCGGGCGAAGCTGGCTACGGAGTATCTCACGGGAAAGCTCGGTGGTAACATCGTCGTTTATTCCGGGCTCGAGGGTGGCATTGTCGAAAACCGGGATTTCGACGGTTCTGATGTGAGGAGGGAGGGTAGACCCCGAAAAAGAGTATATGGAACAGGCGGACAGCGTTAACGCCGATATCAGCAACAATAATACCGATGCCCAACTGCTGGCCCGGATCGCTTTGTTTTTTGTCGATAACATAATGAAAAATGGCCGCAATTCCCGGTTTTTAAAAATATGTCTGAGTGTAATATAATAAATGCCGCTAATATGCAAGTTTTTTATCCTAAATTTTTCATTTAGGATTGGGATGTTTTTTTAAAAACCTTTTTTTAAAACCATTTTTTTAAAAAGGTCCGCCTAACCCCCTGATACCGCTCCGTAAAGTTTGGGACAACAAAGGGTTGTTTGAATGGATAGGGTGATGTTCATTCTTGCGGGGTTGAGGTGCTACTATTGGGGCAAAAATGCTAAAATCAAAAACACGTGAGGGCTCCATGTTTTGACTTTAGCATTACACCCACCCTGACCTTCCCCCGATTTGGGAACACCCCGTAATGTTTTGACGTCGTTGTTTACGTTTCCGTTGACTTTGACGTTTGTCTTTGCCCCCGCGGGGGCAAAAATCATTTTTTCTGCTTC
>JAITUP010000099.1 GCA_031286265.1 Chitinispirillales bacterium
GTAAAGCAAGGGGTGAAGCAAGGGGTAAAGCAAGGGATAAAGCAAGGGGTGGAGCAAGGGATCCTGAAAACCGCCAGGGCTATGCAAAATGAAGGAATGGACGTAAACACGATAGCAAGGATAACCGGGCTTACGGTCGACGATGTCCTGAAACTGTAGAAACACGAAACAAACCACTTAAAAAAGCCCCCGGCTTTCGATCAAACTACTAACAGGGGGCGTTTACCTTTTTTTCAACCGCTTGCGCGGTTTGGAGGTCGACCGGCTCACCAATGCTTTCTAGCTATTTTTGAGCTTAAGGGAAAGAACAAGGCGGAAGCCTATGTTGTTGTTGCGATTGGACACTCGGCAGTTCCTCGCGTTGTTGTTCCAACTGCCCCCGCGGATTACCCTTTTGTGCCTACGGCGGCATCGCCCTCTCCGCTCATACGACCCTTTGTTGTCCCTAACTTTACGGAGCGGTATCGGGGGGTGAGGCGACACATTTTTAAAAAAAGGTTTTAAAAAAATCTTAACATCCAACCATGCAAGAATGAACATCGCCCACCCCACTCATACGAGCCTTTGTTGTCCCAAACATTACGGAGCGATATCAGAGGGTTAGGCGACACATTTTAAAAAAAGGTTTTTAAAAAAACATCCTATATCTTAATCTTATTTTTGAAATTATAGATCTCGAAGTACGGCACGATGTATATTTCATCTTAATCAATGTAATGATGTATACACGAAAGGAAAAACCGACAATGCCGCCGGTAATCCAAAATCCCAAGGGAACACGCGATTTTTATCCTGATGATATGGCGTTTCAACAACACTTGTTTGACTCGTGGCACAAAAGTTGCCGGCTATACGGATTCGAGCAATATGAAGGGCCGATGTTTGAACACCTTGAACTCTATACACAAAAATCCGGCGACGAAATTGAGAAACAGTTATACACGTTTGAAGACAAAGGCGGCCGGAACATCGCCCTGAGGCCGGAACTAACCCCCACGCTGGCACGGATGGTGGCTGCGCAGGGAACAAATCTCAAACGGCCGATGCGATGGTACTCCATATCGCGCCTGTTCAGATACGAGAGGATGCAGAAAGGACGGCTGCGGGAGTTCATACAAATCAACATGGATATCCTCGGCATAGAAGACGTGACCGCCGACGCCGAACTTATCGCGGCGGCTATCGGGATGATGAAGAGTCTTGGGTTTGATGAATTTGACTTCAAGGCGCGCGTGTCGAGCCGAACGTTGCTTGAAGAATTGTTCTTAGGATGCGGGGTAAACGCCGACAAACTAAAAACGCTCTACGCGTTGCTCGACAAAAAGAATAAAATATCACCCGATGTTTTTTCTGAGGAACTGCAAGCCGTTGTTAATGACAAAGATATATGCCGCAAGATAGACGAGTTTTTCAAGTGCGAAAGTATTGACGATGTTGAAAAATTTGTCGAGACCATAGGATTGACGGCAACACCGGAATCAACCGGCGGCTTAAAATCTTTGAATCAACTGAAGAGACTTTTTGCGTTGATTGATTCCTACGGATTGAGCGATTATCTCGCATTTGATATTGGTATCGTTAGAGGGCTGGCATACTACACGGGAATAGTTTTTGAGCTGATTGATATCCAAGGCGCAATGCGGGCTATTGCTGGCGGCGGCAGGTACGACAATCTCGTCGGTCTGTATGGCGGCCCCCCAACCCCCGCCGTCGGTTTCGCTGCCGGTGATGTCGTACTTGGTGAGCTGATTAAGGCAAAATCGATCGCCCCTCCCCCACCCTCCCGTAGCGACGTTTTTATAATATCGCTCGACAACAGCGAAAATGCCCATAAGGAGCTGATTAAGGCCGCGTGCAAACTGAGGGCGAGAGGCGTTTCCTGCGAATTTTCGCTGAAGGAAAATCAAAACATAGGCAAACAACTGAAATCAGCCAACAACGCTAGGGCGAGATATGTCCTCTTCGTCGGTGGCGATGAGGGCAAGGCGGGGCAGATGAAACTGAAAAATCTGGCCGACGGGACGGAAGAACTGATTAGCGCGGACGGATTTGAGGAAAAAATAGCGGGGGCGGTAGCATAACCTCTGCCGCGCGCCCATTCGCCGATTTTATTTACCCTTCTTCAAAACGGTACTTTCAATAATAGCCGTTAGCTCGTCGTATATTTTTTCTAACTTCTCTATGTCTTCTTTTATTTCCAGCATGAAGACGGTCTGTTCCTCCGCTATTGATACGGCGTTTTGAGTGCTCTCCGTAATGGTTCTTGAAATGTCGACAATAGCTCCAAGATTTCCTTCAATTTGTTCGACCGCCGTTTTGCTTTTACCGGCTAAATTACGCACTTCTTCGGCCACGATGCTAAAACCTTTACCATATTCCCCGGCGTGCGCCGCCTCAACCGCGGCGTTTAGAGAAAGCATATTAGTATAGCGTGCGATGTTTTTTATCTCTACCAGATTGGCGCTCGTTTTCGATGCGTTCTCTTCGGATACCATGGAGTATTCTCGGCACTGTTCCTGAGCGACTTTTAGCATTTCCATGTCTTTCAAGGCCGACGCGAAGCTTCCTGCCAGGGCTTTTATTATATCGGCGAATTTTTTGACAAATTCGTCAAATTCGCTGCTTTTCAAGCTGTCGGATATGTCCTCCACGACGCCAAAAGAACGGTAGGCGGTGCCGTCTTTCAATCTTAAGGCTTTCCCGCGCTCGCGTACGGTTATGTAACTGCCGTCTTTTTTCTTCAAACGATATTCCGAGTCATAGGGCGTACGCCCCGTTTTATCGGCTAAATGGTCTTCATACGCGGCACATGCTCTGGCATAATCGTCTGGATGCAGGCTGTTGTTCCAGCTCCCGAGAACGTCGGGGAAGTCGTGCAGGCCCGAATAGTCGAGCATCTGCCTGTACTGTGTGGAAAACCAAAACGGGGCGTCGTCACCGACGTCGACACTATCGTCCAGCTCCATATCCCATATTGCCACGCCCGTCATCTCTTGCAACGTCTCAAAGCGCATCGCCATAACGTCGAGCTCCAGTTGCTTGGCCTCACAGACCCTTCGATAATCGGCAATGAGATCATTTATCAGGCACGCAACCTCGACCTCTTCGCCGGATAATCCCCCGATATTAAGGTCGACGTTAAGATTACCTTCCTCGCCGGCTTCAATAATCCGCTTTAATTCACTGGCTACCTGTTTCATTCAACTGCCCCCTTTTTTCCAAATGTCCTGCGCTTCCTGAATATAATATAATGCCACATGTCTCTAAGTATAATATATTGTATGGGAATGAAATTAAAATATTTTAAAACGGCTGGCCTAAATCAAAGTGCAGCTCCCATTTGCTTTCTCCCGGGCGTCTGTCGAGCTTGAAGCCCATATCGAGGCGGGCTACCAGTTTAATTGGGGTGTCTATGCGCAGGCCCGGACCTGCCGACCATCTTAAATCGTCGAAAAAGTCTTTTGCGGATTTGATGTCCGTGAAGTCCGGCCACACGTTTCCGGCATCTAAGAACACCGCTCCGTTTACCCACCAGTAGATTGGGAAGCGGATATCGGCTATGTTGATGAATGTGTAGAAATTGCCCAATAGCGGGAGATCGCCCGGCAACACGGCCAATTTATTTACGGGAAATCCCCTGACCGTGCTGCTGCCGCCGCCGTAGAATCTGCTTTGGATGGGGACGACCTCGCTGTTGCCATAGGGGGTTACCCACCCTGTACGCAGCGCCGTTGACAGAAAATAGCGCGAGCGATAGTGGAAATATCGCCTCGTATCAAATCCTAATTTTACGAACTGGTTGTAGTTACCGCCAAACAGGCCGGCGATTTCAAGTTCGATATTGGTAAAACTGCCGCTTGTGGGGTTGAAAAGGTTGTCTCTGGAATCGTAGCCGATATTTCCGCCTATACTCTGCGTGGGCTGCTCCGGTATATGAGAGCCTATATGTTCCGCGGCAGGCACTCTTATCCATTCGAGGCGCTCCCATTGTGTCCATATCTGGTAGAGAATATGGTAATCCGCCCGCTGATCTATAGACAGCCTTATCCCGGTGAACGCCCCCTGATAATGCTCGGCATTGTGGTATCCGGTGTAGTATAATTTCGTGTTAAACGAAAACGGCATGAAAAAGAGGCCCGGTATCGTATATAACGCCTCCGCGCCGTGCATCATTTGTGAAATTCTGCCGTCGAGAGTCAATGGCTGTCCCCTGCCGAACATATTCATATAAGTCGCGGCAGCCGCCGCCATAAAACCCTCGTCGGTGCTGTAGCCGACTCTGCCTTGCAAACGGAAAAAATCGCTCAGATTCACGCGTACGCGCACGTCGTATGCGCTGTCGGGCTGATCAACGGCGGCGCGGGCTGTGTCGAACATCGGTTCTACCTGCACAAAGTTGAACAGGCCTGTGCTATACAGGCGGCGTTCCGATTGCTGTATCATTTTAAGGTTGAGCGTATCGCCGCCGCTAAAAACCAGTTCGCGCCTGACAACCGAACGTTTGATTCCCTCATGACCCTCAAGTATATGTCTGGCAACCGCGACTTTGGGTCCCTCGTTTATTCTGAAGATTATCTGCGCAAGATTTGTTTCCGGATCAATAAGAACGTCCGGTACAACGTCCGCCGCTAAAAAACCGCGATGGCCGAGTATGTTTGTCAGCGTGCGGCAATCCTGCCGTATTTCCGAATGAATCAGCGGATTATCGACCTTTGTGAGAAGCCTTCGCATTTCCGAAGGGCGCAGCGTGACCCTTTCCGCAATGACATAAATCTCGCCCACGTGTACGCGCGGCCCCTCGTCTATCACGATGTGCATCCTCACCTGCCTCGACGTGCTGTCCATGTCGATCCTGTCGAGTTGTACGTCGGCGTATTCGAATCCTCTGCCTCTGTAGAATATGCGCAGAGCTTCGAGGTCCGCGTTCATTATGAAATTGGTAAATCGGACATTGGACCTGCGCCATCGACGAGGCTTAAGATCCATGATACTTATGAGTTCATTTTTATTGTAGGTATCGTTGCCGCTGAAATTGATCGACCTGACAAACCACTCCCGTTGCCGCGCCGCCGTCCTCCGTTCTCTCCTGCGCGAACTCCGCTGTTGCTGCTGCTGTTGTTGCTGCAGCGATTCTTCATCCGCGCGGCGTTCATCCTCAAAAACGTAGTCGTCGAAATACTCGGAGAGATACCATTGATCATCATCAATATCCTGCGCGCCGACAGGCGTGACACAAAACGCGATAGCCAAGACGCACAGAATAATCGTCATTGCGAGCGAAGCGCGGCAATCTATAGGCTTGCAACTCGAGGTATTCGACGAATAGCCCGCTTCGCTTCGCTCGCAATGACGGGGTGGTAGACAGCCCTGCCGATTATTAGAAGTGCTCATTATCGTCGCCTCGTTTTTCATCTGCTATACCTGAATGTTAAGCTTACGGCATTTTCCCCCATGCCCGTCGTCTGGCCTTCAAGATAGATATTGCGCAGAAGGCGGTATTGCGCGGTGGCTTTTTGATTGATCTGATCCCCCGTGTTTATTTCGTAAATAATGTTGAGGCGATCGGTAAAGCGTTTCGCGGTTCCTATCGTAACCCCGTCGCCCTCCGGGCCGCCCGCTCCTATCACGTCTCCGGTCACGCTTATTCTGTCGACATTAAGAAGTTTTTCGAGCCTGCGCGTACCAATGCCTATAGCCTGCTGCACGGCGATATTCGCGAGGCGGGTGTTGAGGTCGCTGCCCATGCCGCCGAGCCTTTCGCCGAATGTTAATATGCTCAGAATGTCGAGTTCGGAAAGCGGCGGGTCGGATGTGAAGCGCACCACCGGATCCTCAAGCGTGCCGGTCATGGTCAGCGTAATCAGAAACTGCTCGGATATCGCAGTGGGCGAGAATGTCGACACGTCCGACGTAGCTACGATCCTGATATCGGGATTAAACGCCGCGACATCCGGATTGAAGAGTGTTCCCTCCATGATGTCGAATTTACGGTCGATGTAGTATACGTAACCCTCACTGATCGCTACCCTTCCCACGATGCCCGGTTCGGCCGCCGTCCCGGAAACGGTAACCCGCCCATCCATAGTAAGCACGCCGAGGTTCATGTCGATCCCCATTCTGTCGGCAAGGTCGAGGTCTATGTGTAACCGTATCGACTCCATGAACGGATCGGGCGCGCGGCGGATGCCGCTCCCTATTTGTGTCTGGCCAATCATTTCTATGATGTTTATATCGCGCACATAACTCGTTGGGATGGGGCCGAGCGCCGCCCTGCCGCTCACGATGAAACCGTCCGGTCGATCGTTTATCCGCAAGTCGGCATCGCTTATCCCAACATAAATTACCTCGGGAAGTTCAAACGAAAGATTGGTACCGCTAACGCGTACATCCATGTTGTAGAATTTTTCAGTATCCCAATGCGTCTCTCCATGCGCGCTTAAATAACCCCGCGCCCCCCATCCGCCGGATACCCAGGTTATCTGAATCGTGCTGTCTCTAAGTTGAATACCGGCATCAATCGGGCCGATTGGCGGATTGATATCGGTTAGCGCGAAGTTGAGACCGCTTAATAAAAGCGCGCCCTCGGCAAGCGGCCTGCCGTTATTGACGCTAACCGCCCCGCCGCCGTTAAACGTCCCGCTTTGTATTTCAATGCCCGGCACAAGCCGTGAAAAAACCGCGGCCGGAAGATTTGTAATACTGCACTGCGCGGAAAAAATCGAAACGTCTGAAAGAGAATCCGCCTCAATATAAAACAATCGGGCCTGCGAAATATCTATAACGCCGTCATTCCTGAACACGAATCGAGCGCTGTCTATCTCAAGCGCGTCCAATCCGCTCCGCCCTCTTATAAAACCCCTGTTCAACCTGAAAAGATCCGTCCACGCGATGCCGGTCGTTACCGTAAAATCCACGTTCGGCTCCAGAAGCGTCCCTGAAAAATCAGCGTCGAGCTTTATGCCCGCCACGTTCAGATTTTCAGGCACATATCGCATACGCCCGTTGGGGATCATCAGCGCCCCGCCCACATTCCAGCCGTCCCCCGCGTTTGTGATTTCGACATTAAACGACGCGTTTCCAACAGCCCGCCAGTCCGCCAACTGCTCGTCAAAATACGCTACGATATCGCTGATATCAAAATCATTGGCCTGCGCGATGGCAAACGCGGCTCTCGTCCCAGTTTCATCAAGCGCCCAACCCGACGACGGCAGAAACGGCAGCCTCGTTCGCAACTCGATCGGCTCCGCGTTACTTGATAGCCTGAACAGCGCGGCTGACGATACGAGTGAATCCGAAAGCACGGCGTCACCTATCAGCGAATACGCGGTATAGCCGGAATGGTTAGGATTGGCAAACCGGAAACTCACCCTCGCGGCAGGGTTGGCGGTCGTCCCCGAAAATTCGCCGGTAAGCGTTACGGAGCCTGTCATACGGTGCTCGTCGGGAACCCACGGATCGAGAAGGGCAAGCGGAACGGACACTGCCTGGCACTCGGCTCTGATGACATCGTCCTTTATCGTTCCTGAAAAACTAAGCGTACCGGCGGCATTGTTCTGCTCGTCAAATAAATCGGCCGTTGTTATCAGATCCAAATGAGGCCTGAGTACCAAACTGCCGATACTCCGCATAGATGTGCCCTCCCCTCCCCGCAAATACAAACTGCTCCAGCGCAGAGTATCGCTCTCGAGAGACGCAAACCCCGCGAGCGTATCTAAAAAGTGTTGACCATAATGCAAGTTCCACGCACGGATATACGCGTTGAGAAAAAGATCATCGAAGTTGCCCCGCATCGAAAAATCGACTTCGAGGCGCCCGTCCGCCGAATCGTGGCCAAAATATTTCATGACGGAATCCACACGCCCAGACACGTAGCCGCTCGCGTCGAACAAATGCAGATTCCCGTTTTCAAACGATATCCGCGCCTCAATAGAATCGGCGAGCATACCCCGCCAGACAATATCGTTACCTTTCAAATCCGCGGTAAACGCGATTTTCTCCGGCCTGTCGATACGCATTCCAAATTCGGCGCCGGCCGCCACCCGCCCACTCGCCCGCTCCCCGGTAAAAGTCATAACAAACGCCGACGGGTCGGGCATGTCGGCGTTGACGGCGCCTTTCACCGCACCGTTCGTCCAATTCAGGCTGCCCCGGCCTTCAACGCGATTTAAGCCCCAGCTGCCGTCAAGAATCCAGTTGCCGTTTCTGATGGCGGCGTTAAGGCCGACGTAGTCGTCAATATGATGTGTACCCCGAAGTTTTGCCGAAACATCAATCGCCGCGGGGATTTCAAAAACTACACTGTCCGCGTTGCCTCTGGCGGTACCTTCCGCGTTAAACTGCACATCAGCGCCAATCATCGGAATTGGAAAATTGATGCTAAATTTGTCGAAAATCCTATTCACATCAAGCCCCGTCAAAACCGCGGAAGCCGAATATCCCCCAAATTCCGGGCCGAACATAATGTCTTCCATAAGCAACGACGCATTGACATCAAAATGCCCAAATTCGGAATTCCCCCGGATACGCGCCCGGCCATACTCGTCGCGACTGTAAGACGCGTCAACATCCAT
>JAITUP010000132.1 GCA_031286265.1 Chitinispirillales bacterium
GCCGTCATTGCGAGTGCCCAGCTCACCGTCATTGCGGGCTTGACCCGCAATCCCCAACGACAAGATTACATAGGGGGATTGCGGGTCAAGCCCGCAATGACGGCTTTTGAGACAGCCCCTCACTCACTTCGAGCATAGTCTATCTCCCGTAACGCCCCCATTTTAAAACCGACTTACGCTAAAACCCTTACCCTTAAAACCATACGGGCGGGTGTAATGCTAAAGTCAAAACAAGTCGATGGTGTGGTTTGGTTTTTGATTTTAGCATTTTTACCCCGATAGTATGCCCACATGTCCCCCGTAAGCGGTCGCCGCTTATGGGGGACCGTAGGGGGCTTATGTATCGGGGCGTTACGGGGCAGAGCCCCGTCCCCAAAAAAGATCAAAAAAAAACTACTGATATTGCCCCGTCCCCAAAAAAGATCAAAAAAACTACTGATATTGCTCCGTCCCCCAAAAAAACAAAGCCAAACTCAATAGATAGTCGAGGTCAATTACCGCCGGGTTAATATCTACTGCTTCCTACGAATATACTATAAATTTGTTCGAAAATCAGTTATTATTTTTTCATTTATTTTGCCGATAGCCCCTCTGCCAAAAACGCGCCCAACTTATCCCTACCCGAAAGCGCTTAGTTTGGCGGTGCGGCTATCAACAAGTTCCTGTTTCAATTTGAAACATTGCCGCGTCGGCGCGTATCATTATAGCATGGCAACAATCATTCAAATTCCTTTCAAATTCCCTCAAACCCCCTCAAATCCCCCAAATTTCGCCATTTTCCCATCATGGCACGAAAATTGATATGTTTTTATTGGCCGGGCTATGCTTTTCGTCATTGAGCCCGCGATGTTTAATTTGATACTTCAACAACAACAAAAAATATAGGAGGTTTTTATGGGCAAGATCATCGGTATAGACCTTGGGACGACCAACTCGTGCGTGTCGGTGATGGAGGCGGGGAAGCCGGTGGTTATTCCCAACGCCGAAGGCGGGCGCACATCACCGTCTATTGTGGCGTTTACGAAAACCGGCGAGCGGTTAGTCGGCGCTATCGCCAAAAGACAGGCGGTGACCAACCCCGAAAATACCGTCTATTCCATAAAGAGGTTTATGGGCCGACGACACAACGAGGTAATGTCGGAAGAAAAGCGTGTACCATACAACGTGACCGGCGGCGCGGAAGACCCGGTAAAGGTGAATATCCAAAATCACGACTATTCGCCCCCCGAACTGTCGGCGATGCTCCTGCAGTACCTGAAGAAAGCCGCCGAAGACTATCTTGGTGAGACTGTTACCGAGGCCGTAATTACCGTTCCTGCCTATTTTAACGATGCCCAAAGACAGGCGACCAAAGACGCCGGCAGAATTGCGGGACTTGATGTCAAGCGCATCATCAACGAGCCGACGGCGGCTTCGCTTGCCTATGGCCTCGAGAAGAAGAAGAACGAAAAAATCGCTGTGTTTGACCTTGGCGGCGGTACGTTCGATATCTCCATACTTGAGATTGGCGACGGTGTTTTTGAGGTGAAATCGACAAACGGCGATACGCATCTTGGCGGCGATGATTTTGACGAGGCGCTTATCGATCACATCGCCGGGGAGTTCAAGGTGTCTAACGGCATTGAACTTCGCAACGACAAAATGGCGCTGCAGAGGCTGAAAGAAGCCGCTGAAAAGGCAAAAGTCGAACTTTCATCGGCTATGCAGACGAGTGTCAACCTGCCGTTTATCACCGCCGACGCGAGCGGGCCGAAACATCTCGACATGACCATCAGCCGCTCGAAGCTTGAGCAATTGGTCGCCGGGCTAATTGAACGGACGGTTGATCCGTGCAAAAAGGCGCTTTCCGACGCGAAACTGGATCCCGCGGATATCGACGAGGTGATATTGGTCGGCGGCGCGACCCGCATGCCTGCGGTTCAGGCCAAGGTCGAGCAAATTTTCGGCAAGCTACCGAACAAAGGCGTCGATCCGGATGAAGTGGTAGCCGTCGGCGCCGCGATTCAGGGCGCGATTCTCGGCGGTGATCAGAGCGTGAAAGACGTGTTGCTGCTCGACGTTACGCCGCTTTCACTCGGTCTCGAAACTCTCGGCGGCGTGATGACAAGGCTCATTGAGCGCAACACCACGATTCCGACCAAGAAGAGCCAGGTCTTTTCTACCGCTTCCGATAATCAGAACGCGGTAACGATCATGGTCTATCAGGGCGAGCGCGAGATGGCCGCGCACAACAGGCTGCTTGGGAAATTCGACTTGCTCGGCATCCCGCCCGCGCCGCGCGGTATTCCGCAGATTGAGGTCGCGTTCGACATCGACGCAAACGGCATCCTGAACGTGAGCGCGAAAGACATGGGCACCGGCAAGCAGCAGCAAATCAAGATCGAATCGTCGAGCGGAATTTCCGAAAGCGACATCGAGCGCATGGTGAAAGAAGCCGAAGCCAACGCCGCGCAGGACAAGGAGGAGAAGGAAAAAATCGAAGTTAAAAATCAGGCGGATCAGGCGATATATCAAACGGAAAAAATGTTGTCTGAAAACGGCGACAAAATTTCGGACGACGACAAAGCAAACATCCAAAAAGCGGTCGACGACCTGAAAGAAAAAGTGAAAGGGACGGATACGAACGCCATTAAGGAAAGCATGGACGCGCTAATGAAGGCGAGCCACGCGATGGCCGAGGCGATGTACAAACAAGCCGGCGGCGCACCGGGCGCAAACGGCGGCGCCGATCCGTTCGCCAACATGGCAGGCGCGGCCGCCGGAGCGACGGCAGATGCCGGAGCGCAGCAGCAAGGCCCCTCGCCGGAGCAGCAGAATAGCAACCAAAGAAAAAACGACAACGGCGCGGTGGATGCCGATTTTGAGGTCGTCGATGAAAAATAGCATTAAGAGGGGGTGACCGTTTACGGTCGCCCCCCATCCATTTGGGACGGCAGTTCGACATTTTGTGAAAAATTTGTTTTTTCGTGAAAAATGCAGTATATTATTAGTAGAAACGGAGAAACATTATGGACGCGATTAACTTGATTTTAAGTGCCGACAACCTGCGGACTCTCGTCCTCCTTATCGCGATAGGGTGGGGCTTCACTTGGTTTAAAGCGTATATCGATGGAAGTCTTAAAGATATCGATGGAAACCTTAAGGATATTAAAAGAGACTTTAAGGCCCTAGATGAAAAGATGGATAGAAAATTTGAGGCTGTCGATGAAAAGTTCAAACTCCTGAAGGAAAACGACTTCGCACACCTCAACAGAACAATAAAAGCGCTGACCTTCACGCTCGAAAAAAATAAATTCCTCGACTCGGAAGACAAAAGATATGTCGACTCATACCTCGACGAAAAATAGCCGCTCTTAACCCATCAATCATTTCCGCAGGAAAACCCCGATTGTTGGGTTATGTTTCGTTCCAGCGTAACATTGAAATTTAGCCCAAATTTTCCATTAAGAGATAAATCTAGTTTAAAACCTTTTTTAAAAGCTATTTTTTTAAAAAGGTCCGCCTGACCCTTTGCCATAACTCGATAATGTTTGGGACAACAAAGGCTCGTCTGAACGGAAAGGGCGATGTTCATTCTAAGCATGGTGTAGTTTTGGCTTCGCCGAAATAAACTAGTTGGCTTCGCCGAGATAAAGAAGTTGATTTTAGCATTTTTACCCCGATAGTATGCCCACATGTCCCCCGTAAGCGGTCGCCGCTTATGGGGGACCGTAGGGGGGCTAATGTATCGGGGCGTTACGGGGCAGAGCCCCGTCACCAAAAAACAAAGCAAAACTCAATAGATAGTTGAGGTTAATTGCCGCCGGGTTAATATATCCAAGCAATGTAAGTTGACCGAGCATCTTGAATTTATAGACATGAAGCCACGATAAATCACCCTTCTTTTGCTCACCTATATTGAAATCGGCGATTATCGCTTCAATGGCCGTATGTAGATCGGCCAGTTGATTTTTATGCAGTTTTTTGTAAGCTTTCCTGAAACGGTTAGTCTGCCTTACTATCATCATGCGACTCGAAACTCAAAATCTGAAATTTCTCCACGCTTCATTTCTTTGCGCGCCTCAAGTATGTTTTTTATGAACTCATACGGTAGATCAGGGTTTTCCTCGGCGATTTTGCCGATTCTCGCCCAGTATTCTATTTGCTTAGACACCGAGCGGGAGTTTGTTGACGCACGCACTTTGGCCACGCTTAAAATATCTGCCGAAAGTTTTACAGCTATACCGTTCATAAAAACCTCATTGTAATAAAAAGGTAAAAAATTCCCACCACCATCGTAATATACGTGACAACATACGCGGAACGCAAAAAGTTTGTAAAAAAATATCAAAGCAGGGCGAACAGAATCCCCCCCGACAACAATGAATAGCCAGTTATCGGGGGGTGATGGCGATTAATGGATTATGTTTCGTTCCGGCGTAACATTGAAATTTAGCCCTCATCAAGCAATTTTTGACAATACTCCATAAGTTCGGGAATACGTTCAATGATCGTTCCGTGCAGTATTTCCATACTGAATTTTCCATAATGGTGTGCGGCAATATTTCGCATCTTTTTAATGCCTGCCCATGGAATTTGAGTATTTATCGCCAAAAAATCTTTGGAAAAATGCGTTGTTAGCTCGCCTATTTGAAGAACGCACATAGAAACCGCGTTTTTATAGATAACACTTGATTTCAGTGTTTCTAGGGTATTATCAAACGCCGCGATTGTCTGATTTATTTCATCACAGTATTTGATAATGCGTTCCAATATGTTTTTGTCGCGGTTATTCAGCATATAACAATATCTCATCTTTGGCTATTTTTTCAAGAAAGTTTTTTTCCAAAGCACAAGTCGTCAACAGATCAACTTTGGTTTTTAAAGATTCCTCCAAATCGCCGTATAGCTGTGCCAACTCAAAATAGTCCCTGATCTTTCCAGCGTCAATCCTCAAATCAATGTCACTACGCGCACCGGCCCCATCGCAAGCGTAAGAACCAAACAAATACATCCGGGTAACACCGTAACGCTTCGCAATAGGAGTAATCCTTCGGCGAATTTCTTCAACCGTGTATTTAGGCTTTCGTTTCATACACCGTAATATAATACACGCCAAGAATAAAAACAAAAAACACAGAAGATGTAGGATTGAGGTTGGAAAACCCCGATAACAATGGATAGCCTGTTATCGGGGATAGTAGCTGTTGAGCTATTTGACGGTGTTGGTTTCGTTCCAACGGCCCATACTTATGGCTGGGGTGCTGCTTCCATCGCTGATAAATTCACAATCCCCCGCTTCACAAGCATCAGTGCGGTGACATTGATGGGGATCTATCATTATTCGAGCTTTCACTCCTCGCATAATCTTGGTTGTGTCATTAATGCTAATTTGGCGTGTCATAAATGAGCGTACGGTTATCGGCCCGACAAAATTCCCCCTTCGTGGCATAAACGCGTTAGGATGAGAGGATTCCGGACGATCCCGATTAGTCCGGTGGTCACAGTTCATTCTTGCGTTATCACCTTGGGTATGAGGTCCCCCCCACTTATGCACCGCTATGGTACGTTTGTTGGTACCAGTATTCTCCGGATCAATGGAATAATCCCTTCTGGTATCATTATTAGGGGCGCTAGTCCCTCCAGCATGAATAGGATCGGGATTGCTCGGGGTCCAATCGCTGGCCACAGTTTCACCAGGCCCGCCCAAGCCCAGTGTATAATCGCAAAAGTTATCGTTTGCATTCACCACTCCCACCTGAGCTCCAAGCTTCCAACAGTCATCGCCACTGGGGATTTCCAACCAAATTGATTTTCCGGTCGGGGAAACGCAAATGTCAAAACCACGACAGTCCCACGGATTGGCACAATCTCCCAACCTCACCACCATTTGGGTTGGCAATGTCGAACCCCCGTCATCATCCAAGGGCGCGTCACACTCCTCATCGGATCCCTCCACAATCTCAGGATCCCCGGTCCCCGGGACTCCCTCCACCGTTCTCAAATCCCATGACAAAGTTTTGGTATACCCCAAATCTCCTACATTAGCAGTTGACCGCAAGTGCCACTCGTCGTCATTCGGGAAACTTGATACATTTACTACTTCAAGGGCAACAGGAATGCCGTCTATCTCGATATTCCCCTCTCCAGTTCTCAGCTCTCCATGTTCTCTAAACGTTCCCCTAACCCAGCTTTCAAGCATGTCTAACCCCCCTTCCGCCGCTAAAAACGCCCTCACCTCATTATGCGCGTCCACCTCCTGGCTGAGCGTATTTCTCGAAACTCCCATCAGTCCGGCCACTCCTATGGCCATAATCAGCGTAATTACGACTGCTCCGACCAGTGTCGACCCGTCATTTTTTTTCATTCGGCCCAATTTAAACATAGTCTAACTCCTCTTGTTACTAGAATTATAAAGGATTATTATATTATTATAGGGAGTATGCTAATATGGCGGCTGTACACTTTAAACGTACGTTTAAAGTGTACAACTCCCCCCACCGTAAAAATTTTCAAAAACATCGTTTTTCGGTCAATTAACCGCGTTTTCATTTTTTGGCGAACCCAAAAAAGTTGTCTAATTTAAACGTACGTTTTCCATAGACAACCGTGGTATTTTTTTTCGGCGGTTACGCCGATTTCAGGCCGCTTACTCCAATATAATGCATGGTAGTTTAAAAAGCAATTTTAAAAATAAAAAAAAATTACATTATTTCAAAAAAAATTTGTTTTCTTCGTGCGATATATTATATTCATCACATAATTTTCCTGTACATATAACATCGCATATTATTAAGGAGGGTTAATGTCCGGAAAAAATTTAGACCAGTTGATTGGGGATAGGGCTTATCACATCTATCTCAAACGTGAGCGTGAAGGCATCCCCGGTGACCAGAATAGCGACTGGGCGCAGGCCGCGCAGGAGATAGCGGCGGAGATGAAGGCGAAGGAGGCCGCCAAACCCGCTCCTGCGAAGAAACCGGTTGCTCCGAAAGCGGAGAAAGCGGAGAGCAAGTCGGTTGGGACGTTTGTTAAGGTAGAGGCCAAACCCGCGCCAGCGAAGAAGCCTGCCGCCCCCGCGCCGAAAGTCGCGGCAAAACCTGCGGTAGCGCCCAAGGTGGTAGCCAAGCCCGCGCCCAAAGCCGCGGCACCCAAGGCGGCGGCGGCCAAGCCCGCTCCGAAAGCGGCGGTAAAAAAGAAAGCTGCCGGTAGAAGAGGCAGGTAGGAATTACGTTCGTATTCGGCGGCCGGGTTCGGTTCTGAAAGCGTCGTCGAATACGGACATTTTTATCCGTCCCTCGCGCAGTGAGCGCGCGAACCCGGCAATGTTTGCCGTGTCCGATTCAAACTCTATGCAGGCGCCGCCTATGTTATGGATGTAGTGTGAGTCCGACGCGGTTATGGCCGTGTAATCTTTGGTCAACTCCTCGTAGCCTCCCCGTAGCGCTCCGGCGCGTGACAGTTCGACCGCCGAAAATTCACCGTTTAAGGAACCGAGTCGCGACGTAATGCTGAAGCATGGTTTGTCTACGTGCGCGGCTATGAAAAGTCCGCCGAAATACGCGACCCTCTCCCGCAGGCAGTCTACCGTATACCCGCTCGCGATGCCCAAATACTGTTCTTCAAAATCCACAACGCCGTCGTCTTCATCAACATAAACCTGGTCTCCCATTTTTTCCGGGATGTTTTTTACCGGTGTCAGGCTGTCGTATATGATTTTGCCGAATGCCGTTGCGGTGTCGACATCGTCGAACAGGCATACGAAGTGAGCTTCTTCCGCGGACATTACTTCCAATCCCGGGAAAAACAGTATTCCCTCACGTTCGCAGAATTTTGCCATAGTCGCGCAGTTGCCGGCGGAGTTGTGGTCTGTGAGCGCGAGGCAGTTCAGGCCGATTTCAGCCGCCCGTTCGACGATCGCCCGCGGCGACATGTCGAGGGACGCGCACGGGGAGAGGCAGGAATGTATGTGCAGATCGGCCTTGTATATCATCCTTTTAATATCTCATGCACCAAATGCGATACCGTGAATTGATTTTTTTCCGTGTGCAGAATCGCGATGTTTTCGCGCTTTGCCGCTTCTATCATGTCGTCTGTGATAGGGTAATTATTGCAGACAATTATCGCTCCGGCTCCAACGAGCGACGATACCGCTACGGTGTTGAGGTGCGCTTGAATTGTGATGAACGCGCATCCTTCGGCGGCGTTGGCCATGACGTCGCTCAATAAATCCGATGTATATCCACAGGTGATGTCGTTGTCTTCGCCTACTGGTTGGACAATTTTTATGCCGAGCGCGGCGGCTAATTTTTTGGCGGTCATTCGTTATGGCCCTCCGTTTATTTATCGGCTGATAAACATTGATGCCCGCTCCATCTCGGCGGGAATTTCTTCGATTATTTCGATTAGATTGTGCTTCGTCAATCCCAGCAATTTTGCTTTTCCTTCCAATTTTTCGACCGCTTCGGTTTTGGCCGCCTCATCGCCGTCCTTAATCTTGCTCAATATATCCGCAATGTGGCAGATCATTACAGAGTCGGCGCTGATTGTGGCTTCGTCGGGTTCGTGGTGGCATACGAGCGGCTGCTCTATCTCGGAGGGCAGCGACCACGATCCCGTGAGCCATGAGGCCACGTCGCAGTGCGTATACCCGAGCGCCTCTTTTTCCGCTTCAAAGCAAGAGAGGTTGTTGTCGCTTGCGTAGCGCAGGGCCCTGCGCAGGTCCGTATTCAGATATTGCTCCATCACCACTTTTCCAATGTCGTGCAGAAGCCCCGCGCAAAACGCTTCTTCCGGATCTATGGCGAGACTCCGCTTGCGCTTGTGAGCCAAAAGGCGCGAGACCACCCCGCATCTGAGGGAGTGGCGCCAAAACTCGTCGCGGTCGAAAGCCGCCCCCTTGCCGTTTTCGCTGTTGTCTATAAACATGTCGAATACCGTCAAACTTAGCACCATTGTCTGTATAATTTTGAATCCGAGTATGATTACGGCATTGTTTAGCGTGTTTATGCTTCTCGGCACGCCGTAGAACGCGCTATTCGCAAGCCGCAGCACCTTGGCCGAGAGCGAGACATCTTGTGAAACGACCGCCGCGACCATATCGGCGGAAGCGGTAGGCGAGTTTACAATCCGCATCAATCTCGAGGCAATATCGGGAAGCGTAGGCAGGTTCGCGATCGTTTTAATCCTGTCTTGTAGTTCTTCAATAGTGTAATTCATTGCCATTGCTCCGCTTTTTTTACATAGATACAAAAACCGTCGCCGTTTATTGGATCGGCCCCGTTGCGTTATCGCCTCACTTATATCATTGTACAATTATCGGGAACGCGGTGTCAATAACTAAATATTTTTTAATATTTAATTTGACAGCCATACGGCCCATATACGATATTGTATACATGGTGGAGTGGCTGTCTGGTAGGCAACTCAATCCCGGAGGTTGGATATGATACGCACAGTTATCGTCATAATGTTAGCGGCCGTGGCCGTATTCGCGCAATCTGAAAGCGCCTACGATGTCGGTGGTTGGCGCGGCGGCGGCACGTCGCCGACGGCGGGTAGTGAGACGGGAGAGACGACGAGCCTGCTTGACCCCTCACGCCTCACGATCAACCACTCCATGAGTTTTTACGCGGGCGGGTCACAGGTATCCGACGTGAAATCGCAGAGCATGTATTCGACCATGTTCCAGTATAAATTCAACGCCCCGGTCGTACTCAGCCTGAATTTTGATATGCCGATACACTCGACGTTCAACCAGCACAGCAATTTTACGTCGGATAACCTGTCTTCACTCGATTACTTCCGAAACATCCCGATAGACGCCGCGGTCACGTGGATGCCGACCGATAAATTCATGCTCGGTGTGAGGATCATGAAGATGCCGGAGTCGGGGGGATTTTATAGCGGATTTCATCGGTCGGACAGATTTCATCGGGGATGGTAATTTCTAACAGAAGTACCGTATACTTCATATCGGATGCCCACTTTGGGCTCGGCGCGGACGATGACAGGGTTGAGGTGTTTACCGCGTTGGCGGTGGAGATGCGTGAATGCGCCGCCGCTCTATACATAGTCGGCGACCTGTTTGATTTCTGGATAGAGTATCGCTGTGCCATCCGCCCGGACTATTTCCTCGTTCTGCACACGCTTCGCGGCCTCGTTGAAGCGGGCGTGAATGTGTGTTATGTAACCGGCAACCACGATTTTGCCATCGGTTCATTTTTGGAAGACACGACAGGGATTACCGTTCACCGCGGCGGCGTTGATACCGTGTTGCAGGGTCGGCGTCTGTATATCAGCCACGGCGACAGAGCCCACAAAAACGGCGTCCCCGGAATAATTGACAGGTTGTTGCGCAACAGATTTCTTCAGGCGCTTTATAAAATGATTCACCCTAATATCGGTGTAAAATTGGGAATGCTCTGTTCGGCGATGCTGAAAAAAAGGAGCGTTAGCGGCCACGCGCCGGAAAAAGATTTGGAAAAATGTCGGCAGGCGGCGCGAGCGCGCCTCAAGACCGGCGAATGTGATCTTGTAATCTTTGCCCACACACACTACGCCGAGCTGCTCGAATTTGACGGAGGTCAAGGCCAGTATTGCAACACCGGATCGTGGATGGGTAGCCGCGATTACGCGACGCTTCGCGATGGTAAAATTCAACTGCATCGACGCGTCACAGAGGGCCGGGCGTTATGATTATCGACGAAACGGCCCAAAAAAAATTAGGCAAAATAGGCCTGATCGCCGGTGGAGGCAACTTCCCGTGGCTGTTAGTAAGCAGTATGCTGAAAAACGATACGCCGTTTGCGGTAGCCGGGCTTCACGGATTTGCCGACGGCAGAATAAGGGAGGCCGCAAAGGCGAAAAATCAATACATGGAAGCCCACGTCTCCGATTTCGCAAAAATCGTGCGATTTTTCAAAAAAGAGGGTGTAGCAACGGTAATCATCATCGGCAATGTGGATAAAAGAGCCATCAAATTCAATAATATTGATATTTTCATAGCCATTTTCAAGCTGCTTTTTTACAAGAAGAAAAACGACGCTATTTTCAGGATAATAGTTCGTAACTTTGAAAAAAAAGGTTTTAGGGTCGTCGGCATACAAGATGCCATGCCGTCGCTGACGGCCAAGCCCGGCTTGCTGACAAAGACAGAGCCGACCGCGCAAAATTTGAGAGATATCGAATATGCCGTTGAAAAATGCAGAGAATTTGGCAAAACCGACGCGGGGCAGTCGATAGTCGTTAAAGACGGGCGCGTGATCGGAAAGGAGTTTCGGATTGGGACGGACGCGCTGATGAAAGAGGCCCTTGCCGCAAAAAACGGGGAAAAAGGTGGGGTCATGGCAAAACTCGCCAAGCCCGGGCAGGAAGAGCGGGGGGATATTCCGGCCATCGGGTTCAAAACGATTGAGCAATTGATCGGCGCGAAAATAGATGGGATCGTTGTGGATTCCGGGTATAAGAGCATTATTGAAGAAAAGGAAAAATTGGCGGAATTTGCGGATGAAAATGGCGTTTTTATTATGGCGGTATGACTTGGAGCATAATTTATGATAACAATCGAATCTCCGACGCGCATAACGTTTGCGCTTGATATTATTAGGCGGCTTGACGACGGGCCTTTTTGCGGGTATCATGAGCTTGGAATCGTTAAGCATCAAATCGCGCTTGCCGATACTGTGTCGGTGGAGGCATTTGGCGGCGATAGCGATATTGTAGAATGTAATGATCCGCGCGTTCCGGTTGACGGGAGTAACATTTGCGTAAAAGTCTGCGAATTATTGAGGGAACGATTCGGGCGCGGCGGGTATGTGCGTATTTTTATCGACAAAAAAATTCCGGTGATGGGCGGTATGGCCGGCGGATCGGCCAACGCCGCGGCGGCGCTGCGGGCGATCGACCGGCTATGGGAGCTTGGATTGACGATTGAGCAGTTCAAAAATTTGGGACGGGAATTGGGGATGGATGTGCCGTATTTTTTCACAGGCGGGACGGCGTTCGACAGCGAGGCGACGGGCGTTATCGAATCGATCGGCGCCACTTTAAAATTCCACATAGTCCTCGCGATTCCCGATTTCGGGATCAGTACAAAAGAAGCGTATGGCGGAATTGATTATGAGCGGATTGGGAAAAATGTATCGTTGACAAATGAAATGATAGGCGCGTTTGGGAGTGATGATTTCGATATGGCGGCAAAAAATCTGCACAACGATTTTGAGTCGTCGATATTTCCCCGCCATCCGCGCCTGAAAGAAATCCGCGACGATTTGTTGAAAGCGGGATGTATCTCGGCCTGCATGACAGGTTCGGGATCAACGATAATCGGCATAGCCTCAACCAAATCCGCCGCCCAAAAAATCGCCTCCTCAATAGACTGCCGGACGATTGTTACAGAAACATTCTAAAAAACAAATTTGATTTTCTCCAGCCTCATTATATTATATTCACAATACTACAAAAAAAATTTTAATAAATAATACGGAGCAAAAATGCAATATCGCATAGACCCCAAAACCGGCAACAAGTTATCAATCCTCGGCTTCGGTTGCATGCGCTTCCCCAGGACGCGCGGCGGGCGTATCGACATGCAAAAATCGGAGGCGATGCTCGTTGATGCCATAAACCGCGGCGTCAATTACTTTGATACGGCATACATATATCCGGGCAGCGAAGAAGCTACCGGCCACATCATAGCCAAAAACAATCTGCGCGATAAGGTATACATCGCTACAAAATTGCCGCTATTCCTATGCAAAACATACTCCGATTTCGACAAATACCTCAACAAATCGCTCGAAAGGCTGAAAACGGAATACATCGACTACTACCTGATGCACATGATCACCACCCCCGAACAATGGCAAACGCTTTGTGATATGGGTATGGAAAGCTGGATTGATGAAAAGAGGGAGGAGGGCAAAATCAAGCAGCTTGGTTTTTCGTTTCACGGTAAGCGCGAGGATTTCGTTTCTATAATCGATGCGCGGGACTGGGATTTTACGATGATACAGTACAACTATCTCGACATCAATAATCAAGCGGGCCGCACCGGCCTCAAGCACGCGGCTTCCAAGGGTATGCCGGTGTTCATAATGGAGCCGCTTCTCGGCGGGCGTTTGGCCAATCAGAAAATGCTGCCGGAAAAAGCCATCAATATAATGAAGCAAGACAGTCCCGTCCATACCCCCGCGGCCCGCGCGCTCCGATGGATATGGAATCATGAAGAAGTTACACTGCTGCTATCGGGAATGAGCGCTCAAAATCAGCTTGATGAAAATATCGCCGCCGCTAATGAAATGACATCGCCGAATATTCTCCCTCAAAACGAACTCGAAGCCGTCGACAAAGTCATAGTCGTGTTCAACGAATCCAACAAGATTTCCTGTACCGGTTGCGGCTACTGTATGCCGTGTCCGTTTGGCGTAAACATCGTTGACGGTTTTTCGTCATACAACATGTCGTATACCGTCGGGCTGTTATCGGCCATGAAGACCCACGTTCAAGCTACAGCCGCGCTGACTACCAAAAAAGGCCTCGCCGGGTCTTGCAACGGATGCGGCAAATGCGAGCGTTCTTGCCCACAAAGCATTCCCATCCGTCAATCTCTGAAAGCCGTTAAAAAGCGTCTCGAACCGTTTTGGTTTACCTCCGCTGTCGCCGTCGCGCGTTTCTTGACCGGCGTCAAGGCAAAAAAATAGCCTTCCCATTAATTAAAAGGCATTTGGATTTTATAGTTGTTTCACTTGAAGCGGGTCTTTTTAAAAAACATCCTAATCCTAATGGATAATCTGGGTTAAAAAACAGGTTTAAAAAATAGAAAAATACTGTGAGATGGTAGTGAGCATGAATTAGCGTCAAATAAATGGCGCACCCCTACGTATACTAACGAAAAAAACAATGTTTTTTATGATAAAAAGAGCGGCCACAAGCCGTATTATGTACATAGCGGGAATTCATCCCGTTATAACGGTTGCCGGCCCGCGGTATGCGGGAAAGACTACGCTTGTGAAGAAGCTTTTCCAGCGTCACGGGTATGTGGATCTTGAAATGCCGGATATTTTGGAGTTTGCGCGTACAAGTCCGTTTGAGTTTCTCAAATACCACATGAGGAGCGGTGGGCTTGTGATAGATGAATATCTGCGCGCGCCGGAACTTATGAGCCATATCCGCGCCGCCGTGAAGAGCGTCCGTCAGCCGGGGCGATTTGTTCTTGTCACCTCGCGCTTGCCGCAGGCGCAATATAGCATCGCACGGCCTCCGCTTAGATATCCAGCCACGCAGATATTATTGCCGCTTACGATAGAGGAGTTGCGCCGGGTGAAATTTGACCTTAGCCGTGACGAATATATTTACCGAGGATTCATGCCGCGCGTTTACTGTGGAAAAGAGATTGGCCCTGGGCATATATACAGAAATTATCTCACCGATTTCATAGACAGAGATGCCATATATGGTCCGGGTAACCGTATCGCGTTTGCGCATTTCATGATTGGCATTGCGAGGCGTATAGGTCAAATCATAAATCTTGCCACCATCGCCAAAGAAGCCGGCGTGTCGATATCGGTCGCCGTCGCGTGGCTGTCTACGCTTGAAGCTGGGTTCATAATATTCAGGTTGCCGCCATATCCGAAACTCATAGGAAAACGGACAACGAAAATACCAAAGTTCTATTTTACGGATGTCGGCATGGCGGCGTTCCTGCTCAAAATAAAATCTTCGGATCAGGTTTTTCGGGATCCGTTGTCCGGCAACCTCTTTGAAAATATGGTGGTGGCCGACGCGCAAAAACACTGCTGCAACATAGGTGGAATGACGAGACTAAGCTACTATCGCGATCAAAATCGGCTTGAAGTAGATCTCATTTTAGACAAGCGAAGTAGCATAGTCCCCATAGAAATAAAATCAAACACCGTATTCAGCCCGTCTTTCGCGGACAGTATAGTGGAATTTCAGAAATTATCGCGCAAGGCCGCAAACGGCAACATCGTCTACGGCGGGAAAACCCAAAAACGGTTTGGAGAGCCGCAATACACGAATTTCAAGGATATGGGGAAAATAGTTAGAGGATGGTGAATGTTGATTTTCACATCCGCGTGGCCGTTCCCCTCTCCCGTACCGCCGGTTTGGAGAGTGAGAGCATTATTGATCCGTTTTTGAAGACGTTGACCATGCCCGTAGACTCCGATATGGTTATTGCCAAAGCTTGGGTGCAGCTCGAGATGCCCGCGGCGGCGGCATGTCTGGCGCCAAAGCCGCTTGGGAGCAAGTCGGAGGCTTCCGACGTGTGCGGACGCAAGTAGCTTCCCGCCGAGAGTATGACGCCGTCGCCGGTTATGATGAACGCGCCGTCTATGGCGGCGAACTCCTTGATGGTTTCTACAAGCCCGGGGTCGAGGATGTTGCGCTCGGCTTCGCTGTAGCCCCTGAACGGGTTGATTATCAGTTGGCGGATATTGGCGTTCACCGAGTTGGTGTCGCCAAGAACGAAGATCGTTCCCACGGCCTTGCCCTCGCGGCCCTCAACGGCAATCTCCCCGGCGAGCCCTATCACGCGTTCGAAAACTTCCGGCTTTATGTCGGGAGGCAGGAGATTATGGGACGATAAAAAATAGAAATCATATTCAAGCGCGATGTCTATGCAGACTACCGTGTCGAAGTTCGCCCCGGACGCGCCGCCGGAGACGCAGACCACCTTGTCGTCTTTGTTTATGAGCCCTCTCGAAAGCGCGAGCAGTATGCCGATCTTGAGCTGGCCGGTTCTCGATATCGGTATGGGCGGCGCTTGCACGAGGCCGAGCACACGCTTGTCTTTGGCTAAATCAAACCGCATCTTGTTGTTGGTAACGATAATCAGTTTGTGGCGTTCGCCGAGCTGATCGAGGAAATCGTTGTCCTTTACCGCGTCGGCGAAGACGACAAGCGCTCTGGCCTTGAAATCGCGCGCTAAATTTTTCGCGGCGGTTATGATGGGCGGTACGGCAGACGCGGCGGCGCCTTGTGCGCGTTTGCGCGGCTTTTTATCGAGCAACCCTTTTTTAACGGCCGCGCTGAGTACTCGCAAATCGACCACCGAATCCTGCGACAGAATTTTCTCACGCACTTCATCGGATTTGAAAAACGTGGCAAGCTCGGAAAGTAGCTCTAATTGGCGTTCGTTGTCCGCGCCTTCGCGTGAAATGAGCAGCGCCACGATGTGCGCCGACGCGTTACGCGCCGCGTCGTAGTTGATGCCGGAAGTGCTGCGTCCCACGATAATCGCAAATTCATCCTTTATCGGACAGCCCCGCGCGTGCGGCAGCGCGACCCCATGGCCTATGAATGTCGACGCGCTCTCTTCGCGCCGGAATATTTCGTCGACGATGCTTTTCTGCTTTGTAATATCCAGCGCCTTGCAGAGAGCGGACGTGAGTTCTTTGAGTGATTCGGCCTTGTCGTTCGAGACGATGTCGAAGACGGCGGGCGTTGCGAGATATTGTTGAAAGTTCATGTGTAATTTTTGCCTTTCAATAATTAGTTTTCAGCGTTTATCGCGATTGTCGCCGCGAAATAATTCACGATGTCCGATTTACGGACGGCAGCCGTTTTTGCCTTGGTATTGACCTTTACCGCTTTTAATTTGTGCAGCGTGGCCAAACCGTTTTTCACGATCGTCGCGGGTGTCAATTCGTCGAGCGTTTTGCAATTCCGCCCGTCTTTTACAAGCGACGATTTCAATTCGCCCGCGCCCCGTACCAGATCAATCATAGACACGGTTCCGTCGCCCGATCTCAATAGCAACGCCGATACTATGTGCACCGGCAATATTCTGTACAGTGAAACGAGCAGCTTGCGTATCTCCGCGCCCGCGATGTCGAGCGAGGCTCTGTGCGCCGCGAACTCGTCTCTTGCGCCCTGTATCCGGTTGGCCTCCAAATCCACGAGCGACCTGACCGAGACCGGCTTGCCGTAGTCCATGTAGGCCGCGCCGTATTTGCGTCCGAAAAATCTTGCGAGCATAAACGGTGCAAACGCCGCAAGATCGGCTCCGAAATAGTATAAATTACCTAAAATTTTCTTGATAAAATTACTCTTGCCCTTGCGCAACTTTTTACCTTTGAGCAATAGCGAGAACCAAGGCACGTCGGGCGGGCGTTCGTAGGAGACCGCCGTGGGCAGAAGGAAAACATCACGTTCGGGATTGGCCGCCTGGAGCATCAGCGCGGCGTTGAGTATCCCGCCGCGTATTTCGAGCATCCCGCCGCTGTAGCTGCGGCCTCCTTCGGGAAAAACGAGCACCGAGTCTCCGTCGTTGAGCATTTCGATAACTTTTGCGCACAGGTTGCGCACGTAATGGCGCTCAAACCCGCTGTCGCGTGATACGGCGAAAGCTCCGAACGTAAGAAACTTCGGCCCGATCCATGGCAGCTTAGTGAGGTTGTCTCCAGCCGCGAAACGTATGTTTCTAAAGCCCATCAGGCAAAATTTCGAGCCTATCAAAAAATAGTCGGCGTGGCTCCTGTGCGTGCCGACAAACATGATCGGCGATTTTTGCACTTCAAGCGGGTCCATGTCGGGGCCGTCAAAACGCACCTCGGAAAACGTCTTTTCAAAAAATTTCACAACGCCGGCGCTGACCCTTGCCACTTCGTTGTGGTAGTTTTTTTCATTTTTTGCTTTTTTGGACAAAGCTGGTTGTCTCCGTTAGAAACATTAAAATCAAAATCTTTAAAATCTTCAAAACCTTAAAAGCCTTAAAGTCAAAATCTTTTTTTGGGGACAGGGGCTCCGCCCCCGTAACGCCCCCATTTTAAAACCGACTTACGCTAAAACCCTTATCCTAAAACCCTACGGGTGGGTGTAATGCTAAAGTCAAAACATAACGTGGTTTTGACTTTAACATTTATACTCCCATAATACGCCCACATGGGGCTGTCTCAAAAGCCGTTATTGCGAGTGCCCAGCTCACCGTCATTGCGGGTCAAGCCCGCAATGACGGCTTTTGAGACAGCCCCTATATATCGGGGCGTTACGGGGCAGAGCCCCGTAACCAAAAGATTTTTAAAAAGATTTTGATTTCAATCTTTTAAAACAAAACCCTATTGATATTGCCCCAGATAATTAAGAACAATTACCGCCGGGTTAATAATACATGGTTTTACGCATCAATGAATATAATATAATTCGTGCGGGATATGTATATTTATTGTATATGAATGCTAACGTCCCCAATCCTGTCCCTGCCCCTGCCGACCAGATTCGTGTGATACGTAATAAGGTTAGGGGGCTTTTGAAGCATGAAGAGCGGAAACTCCTTAAGCAGCGGGCGGAGGTTGAGGAGGCCGGAATGTTTGGAAAATACGCCGAAATCGCCGATTCGCTTATGGCCGACCTTGCCGCGGCGCCGAGGGGGACGGCTAAAACCGTCATCAAAAATATTTACACGGAAACAGGCGTGGAAGTCACGCTAAATCCCGCGCTCGACGCGACGCGCAACGCGGAGCTCTACTACCGGCGGGCGCGGAAAGGGCGGCGAGGATACGAAACCGCGACGGCGATGGCCGCGGAGACGGCGGAGCGGATTGATAAACTGAAGACCGTTATATTGGATATAGACGCTGTCGTCGCCGCCGCCGATCCTCTTGATGCCGCCGTCGACAGCGTCCGCGAGATAGCCGCCGAATTTTTGCCGGAAGAAAGCGTAAACGCCAAAGGACGCCCGAAAAACGTACCGCCGCCTCCGCCGTTCAAGAAGTACACGATCGACGGATGGGAAGTATACATGGGTAAAACCAGCAGGCAAAACGACGAACTGTCCATACATTTCGCCAAGCCGTCCGATCTATGGTTGCACGTGGTTGGCTACGCCGGCAGCCATGTCATCATCCGCCGAGCCAAAAATGTGCCTTATCCGCCGCCAAACGTTATCCAAAAAGCCGCGCAGATAGCCGTATGGTTCTCAAAAGCCAAACACACGTCGTTCGCCGAGGTTCACGTGACTGAGGCGCGGTTTGTCAGAAAACGCCGGAAAGCGCCGCCGGGGGAGGTCATAGCGGAGCGGTGCAAGACGGTCAGAGTGGAGCCGAAAAACCCGGAATTATAGGGGTGCCGCCGCGTTTATCTCGGCGGAGCCGCCATTTGTCTCCGCAACCTCCATCCGATATACCGACATCTCAAAAGTGTTACTCAAAAAATAATTTAAAAAAAACTTGCATTGCGAACGTAACATTGCTATATTATGATATGATGGGGAGTTCTGCCCGGTAAACGCCGGGCGGGAAATCGTTGTTATCGAAATAAACCACCAAAAAAGGAGCTTTTATAATGTCTACCAAACAATTGAGCGCTATACTGCTTGTAATTGCGCTGTTCGCGATGTCGGCGTTCGCGCAGAGGCCTTGTCCGCCAACCGCGGATATCTGCGTGTCGCAAAATATGATGGGGCCGGGAAACCTGAACGGTGATGAAGCCCATTTTACATCCATTCAGACGGCTGTGAACGCTGCGCAGCCAGGGCAAGTGATTGAGATCCTTGATACTGCCGTCTACACGGAGCAGGTACTCATCTTTGGTATGGAAAATCCGGGGCCAAACGACAACGTGGCCGCGCCTGTCGGTGTTACGGGTGGCAAAAACGGTATCACCATAAGGTATACGCCCGTGGGTGGCTGGAGTACGAACGGGCCGCTTGCTGGCGGGCACTCAAGGCCGACCATACTCCATCGAGACATGGCCAACATAAGTCCACAGAACCAAACTCAGGCCCAAAACGAGGGGCTGTCGTTGAATCATAGCGGAAATTTTCATACCAACGGGGCACTCCGGATTATTGCCGCGCAGAACATTATCATTGATGGCATACGCGTAGATGGCGGTGGGCGCTTTACCTACGGTACTAGTGATTTGGGCGGTTGGGACCTTGCGCATGGCAACGCCGGTATAGCCGTGACGAATTCCGGCAGTGTGATAATCAGAAATGTAGAGGTGGTTAACGCGGCGCACGGCATATATGTTTGCGACAGGAATATAGGAGGAGTATTCGCCAACCGCAACCCGCACGACAACATCCCATCGATACCGCTCGGGAATTACGGCCAAATGGGGAACCATATTTTCGAATACAATCGCATACACCAGAACAACGTGGGTATGTATTTCCACAGTGTTTGGGACCTTGGGTCAACTATCAGATTCAACCTCATTTTCGATAACTTCATAACCGTCCCGTGGGGGAATCAAGGGCCCGAAGATCAGCGGAGGGGCGGGGGAATAAGGACAAGAGACATGAGGCAAACGCCGCTTACCATACACAACAACACATTCCATAACAACAGGGTGCACATTGAGGGAGCGTGGCAGTCGGGGAACCAGCATTTGCAGTACAACAATATATACGGTTCGACCAATAACTTGGGATCTGCTGGTGTTAACCATCCCGATGACGGTTGCGCGGGTACTGATAGCAAAAACATCAGATGTTTCACGCGTACTATGCATGCCTCGGTGATGGCCGCATCGCCCACCGGGCAGAACCAAAACTACCAATATGAGTTGCAGGAAGGGAATGGAACGCCGCAAGATCCCTGCCAATATTGGAATCCGCGGGTAGGCGCTGGCTGGCCGCTTGTATTGCAGAGTTGTGTGAACTTCCCTCACGCGCTGTTCCCTCCCATAAGGAATGCGTGTCAAGCTCAGTTTCCGAGTGGACAGCAACTCAGCGCTGCCGGGCTTACCATATCGCCTCCTCCTCCCATAGGCACTCACACTGTGACTTCACCGGTTACCGGAGATACGGTCCCGGCCCCGTGTTGGATGTTTATACAAGGCATGAGCGGCCCTGGAAGTGGTACCGCGCCCGGCACTGTGATACCCAATTTCCTATCCAACAGTGTGTACTGGCTTCAGGTTGGGGGAGAGTACGGGCAACCGCTGTTATTCCAGAGCACCAACCCGAACGCCTCAAATTTTCTCCATCCCACTTGGAGCGGCGGCGGTGTGGGAACGCCTGAGGCCCAAGCGCTGGTTGGGTCGCACATAGAAGCGCAGGGCTGGCTAAGCGCGGTCGCCCCGGGCGCCCAGCGCCCGGACCTCGGCGCGATTCAACGTAGCGGCTGGCAGCCTACCATTACGGCGCGTATACACTCTCCGTTCCCTGTTGTGGTGGCCAACAACGGTAACCCGAATGTAACCAATCCGGAACTCACTCTGATGTTCCACCTTACGGTTGAGGACGAAAATGGTCGTCACGTGACTTTGGAAAATGCGCAGATACATTTTATGAGGTGGAATACTGTCACCTGCCGCTCTAATCCTCAGCCTTGGAACCCTTCCGAGATCGCTTGTGACGGCGCTGCCAACGTTAACATTGGCGCTCCTGTAGCTCCAACTGTCAGTCCTAACATAATTTCCAACGGCGTTACCACGTTCAATCAGCAGTTTACGGGTACGCTCCCGTTGGAACCGAGCATCGGTTACTACGAGATAATCGTGCGTGGTACGGTGGATGGTCAGACGGTAGTATCCAATGTGGGTATTTTGCCTTACCGCAGGTTGGAGCACCAGATAGTTATGGGGGTATACAACAGTTCTGACGCTACTGTCGAACTCACCAGTATTCAGGCTGGCCAAGCTGCGGAACTCCGTGTACGGGTTCAGGGGCCTGTGGGTACGCAAAGCCTCCCTCCGCTTCATAGAGTAGACTACAGTCTTACATCCAATACGCTGGCGGAGATGTGGTGCGGAACACACCAGCCTGCCGGCGGCGGTTCTCCCGGTACCGGGCGCTGTACGCCGGGGACAGTTCAGGGCCTTCCAAATATATATGCCCGCCGTCCGGATTTGACCGGCCGTCCTTTGAGGCAGGATAACAATATATTGGGTATAAACTCTAACGTTCCGGTTGTTGTCAGGTACCCCATATTTTTTACAAGGGCCGGCAACGAGACTATTTATGCGTCGGGTGAGATTTGTCAAATGCCTCTGAACAATCTTGGTAATTGCCCGGACGGTCAAGCGATTCAGTTTTTGGGCATAAAAACCATTACAGTTACTCCCGGCCCCGCCGAGCGTGTCGGTTTTGTATCTCCCATGCCTCGTAGCCAACTTGAAGACCCGTTTGGCGAAGGCGCTTGCAGGAGGCTTGATGAAGGCGGCCCTGGGCCGGGCGTATGCCACAACGCGACGACTATTTCCCGTGGTTTGACCGGCTATCCGGTTGATGTTGAGGTGCAGGACCGTTTCGATAACTTGGTCACTTCACCGCCTGTGGAGGTTGCTATCAGTTCCCATAATATCAATATCGGAGATGTGGGTAACCGTACCAGTGCGGATCTTAGTAATAAGAGTGCCACGACCAACGCCGATGGCATTGCCGAATTTCGTGCCCGCGTTACCTTTGGCGAGCAGCTTCAATTTTTCGATATGACGGCGCTTCTCCCCGGGCACGCAAACCCTCCTTCAACGCAGGATATCGCCCGATTGAGGGTTGGGCGTCCGCTCAATGCGCTAATGGTGTTTTTCTCGGACGGTTTCCAGTATGGCCCCGGCGGCGACACGGTACTGGTAGGCGGCGTTCCCGCAGTCAACCAGAATCCCAACTGGAACGAATATTGGAACGATATGCGTGAGATAAACGAGCAGATTAGCGAAACACGCCACATGATAATAATTAAGGCGGCTTCTCCGGATGGTGTGATTACCGAATGGGGAGGCGCTACTACCGGCCCGCGCTGGGTTCGGGTGACTCCCGATGAGCCCACACCCGGTGAATTCGTACGTCTTTTTGCCGGGCCGACAGGCGGTGAACCGACCAACGTGTTCACGGTTCAGCCTGGCGGCTATGCCGTTGCATGGATCGCCCCAAATACGAGCAGAACCTCGGACATTCACACTAGTGTAACCGTTAACCCATGCCGGGATGCGGCTTGCACACAACCGGATACCGACTTGGAGCCCGGTTGGCGTGGTAACATAAGATTCTTCCCGTCCGATATGAACGTACGCTACGGCGCTGTGTTCGCCGCCAACAATGGAAACGGCAGACCGGACTCTCTTATGTTCCGCTTTGAGGATCAGTCGGAAGGCGACATCAGAGGCTTCCTGGATCCGAGCGGCGGCATCCCTGCGCCGCGAAGTGTGACTTTCTACTGGCCAAGGCATAATTCCGCTGCCGCTTCCTACGAGCGCAGGCAGGAGATAACGGTGACGACAAACCAAGCGCCTACCGCCACCACCGGTTGCTTCAATTTTGAAGTGGGCGGATTTGACTTGGGCGTCAGTCTCACCAACAGCGCTTGCAACGTTATTGTTAGGGATGTCCATGGCGAGGTAGTGCCTGGAGGCGTCGGTGCGATTCACAACGGATACACTAACATTGACGGTGGCGCAAACAGATTTGCCACGCTGGCCTTAATGGGTACTGAGGAAGGTGAAGAAGGTCGTGTCTTTACCGGATTTTCTGTTTACGATGGTCTGGGTCCCATAATAGCCTTGACCAACGAGGGCCAAACTTTGGTTGATAATGGTATAGTCGGCAGACGTAGCCCCGGTATCGTTGAAAATCTCAACAGTTGCGCGGTAAATCCGGCGAATCCGGATTGCCAGTCTGACGTACTCAGAATTCAGACAACGGAAGCAATTAGAGGGGCGTTAATCGGTAATGCCTATGTCGGTAACAACATCATACAGATGTTGGAACTTGATGACAGCGCTAACCCGAATGCCCCATACAACGCCGGTGCCGGTGCTCAGAATTTGATAATTACCGGCGTGGGCTCTCGCTTGCACAGCTACAGCAATGAACTCTGGCTGACGCTTGCGGACAACAGCCCCGCTCCGAGGCTTGAGGATGGCGCGTCGCCGGGCAGAAGTTTTTGGATACGCCTTAATCCGGAATCGGATAACGGCTTTGAAGATTTTGCCCAAAACGCTCCTAACTGGCCGGAGAACATGCGGCCGCACCCGCAGAACCGCTGGGTACAGGTGGTCTTGATACCTACCCCACCGGCGATTAACCCCGGCGCGTGGTACACGAGCGACGACAGAACCGGCTTCCTCGACACGGCGGTAGTGGTGTTCAATAAGCCGGGCAATATTCAAGATTGGCTTGTGGGTGGAAGCCTCAGACTTGGAAGCGGAGGGACCGATGAACGTGAGGTTACGTACGCTGATATAGGCACGAACATCCGTTGGTTAGGCGGTGGCGGCAGAGACTCCATCTTGGTGATTGACCTTCAGTGGCTCCATAGGAGTAGGACCGGGTTGGTCACGACATCCGGTGTTCCACAGCTCTTTATTACCTTCAGCCCCGGAATGGGATGGGATGTGCTAACAACTCCCCTCGCAGACCACGCATCGCCGGTTCTCGCAAACGATCGCGACAACAATACGGATAATCCGCGCGTGGCCCTGCTGACTTTCAGCCCGGTTGGAGATAACGACCAACCAATCGGCAACGACACGCTCAGGGTAAGGTTCAGCGAGCCTGTCGACTTTGCGGGAAGGATCAACATTTTGCAGTTGCATGTGCACAGTACCGGTCAGGTGATACCCTTGCCTATTGGAGATCGGCACATTCGGACTGTTGGCGCGGGCGGACAATTCATAGAGGCTACGTTTGAGCTTGATCCGCAAGTTTTGGCGGGTATCAATCTCACATCCGGGTTGGATAGTCTGCGTATTATCCCGGATGAGATCCGAGATGTGGCCACGGACCCGAATTGGCAGATGCACCCTGAAAACCGCGCGGTGCCGCTTGTTCTCGACTACAAGTCCAACTGGACAGACGTCGCTAAGAACAACCCCGGCAGAAACGATCCCGACAGGCGCTTTGAGATCGTAATCAATCGCGGCATCGGAAACGTGTTGCAGGAGTTCACCGCGGAGTTTGTCTTATACAACAATATGGGTAACGTTGTATTAAGGGAAAAAATTGATATGCAAACCGATCCGGAAAGAGCGCGCGGTTCTTCGCTCGTGTGGAGTTGGGACGGCCGTAACCATCGTGGCCGCCTTGTGGGCACCGGCACCTATCTCCTCCGCGCCAACATCATCTCGGATGTCATAACCGAGGGCGGCGCGGTCGACATGAGTCAACGCGACACCCACACAATCAACCGCCTGATCGGATTCGTGAGATAAGGATCGGCGCACGGGTGTAGTCATTTTGCAAAGGGGCGGCCAAAGGAAAAGGCCGCCCCTTATTTTGTTGTTTTTTTGGATAGACTTTAGGTGGGGCGTTACGGGGGAGCGCATTTTGCGCCCCGTCCCCCGAGAAAGACTTTTAAAAGAGAGACTATATGAAAAAAGTAATAGGCATTGATTTAGGCGGAACGTCTATAAAAGGCGTTGTCATGGGCGAGGACGGCGCGTACGGTGAGGCCTTGCGCATACCGACCGAGGCTTACAAGGGCGGCGAGCATGTTCTCGCGAGCATAATGAGCCTGATTGGCGAACTCTTAGGAACCGTGGGTGACCAGCCTGTGGCTGGCGTAGGCATAGGTACGCCGGGCTTCGTAGACGGCGACGGCACAATCCTCGGCGGTGCGGAAAACCTGCCCGGCTGGAAAGGAGTGCAGATTTATGCGCCCATCACCGAACGCTATGGCCTCCCGGTGGCCGCCGCCAACGATGTAACCGCGGTAGCTCTCGCCGAACTCAAATTCGGCGCGGGGCGCGGTGTCAAAAACATTGTTTGCTTCGCTCTTGGTACCGGTGTAGGCGGCGGGATAGTCATAGACGGAAAGCTATACGCCGGTTCGCACGGTATGGCCGGTGAGCTTGGGCACATAGTGGTAGAAACCGGCGGTCTTCAGTGCGCGTGCGGCCAAAACGGCTGCCTCGAACGTTACTCGTCCGCCACCGGCATAGTACGCCTCGCCATAGATTACGCGTCGTCGGCCGATGTCGATACCCCGTTTGCGCGGCTTGTCCGCAAAAATCCCGCGGAGATAACGGCAAAAATAGTATACGAATATGTGGCTCAGGCAGATTCGCTCGCCATGAAAGTTCACCATACCGCTTGCGAAATGCTCGGCCGTGCCGCCGGTATAATGATGAACGCCCTTTCGCCCGACCGGATAGTTTTGGGCGGCGGCGTGATGATGGCCGGCGACATAATAACAAATACCGTGAAAACTTATGCCGCCCGTTCGGCTTGGCCCGCGATATTCGAAAGATGCGAAGTCGTTCCGGCGCAAATGGGCGAAGACGCGGGGGTGATGGGGGCGGGGGCCTTGGCCCTGGAAAGATTTTGAAGCAAACGAAGAAACATGTTTTTCAAACAACGAATAGATGAACTGCGAAACCTGATAAACAAATACGACGCCGCGTATTATGGGCGCGCGGTGTCGCTTGTTAGCGATAAGGAATATGACGATCTTCTAACCGAATTAATCAACCTCGAAAAACTATACCCGGAATTTGATGACCCGAACTCCCCAACGCGCCGCATAGGGAACGACCTGTCAAAACCGTTTCAAAAAATAAGACACACCGCGCCAATGATGAGCATAGACAATACCTATTCGGAACAGGACGTGTTGGAATGGATCGACCGCCTGAAAAAGGCGCTCCCGGAAGAGGATATCAACTTCGTAGGCGAATTGAAGATTGACGGCGCGGCTATTTCTCTGATTTATGAAAACGGGCGGCTGATACGCGCAGCGACAAGAGGCGACGGAACGACAGGGGACGACGTTACCGCCAACGCCCGCGTAATACCAACAATCCCGCAACAAATTGTCAATCACAGCAGCCCGTTCGAAGTCCGCGGCGAAATATACATGACGTTTGAAGACTTTCGCGCGCTCAACGAATCGCTTGCCGAGCAGGGGCAAAAAACCATGCAAAATCCGCGCAACACCGCGGCGGGAGCGCTGAAACTGCTCGACCCTGAAGAAACCGCGAAAAGAAAATTGAGCTTCGCCGCGTATTCACTCATTTCCGCCGATAACAATATAAGCCTCCACGATAACGCAAAATTGCTCACCGGCATGGGCTTTGCCGTTGTCAGCCACTCGGAACGTTTGAGGTGCGCAAACGACATCATCGCATACTGCGAACACTGGGAATCAAGTCGCCGCACGGCGCCGTTTCCAATAGACGGCGTGGTAATTAAGGTAGACTCCATAGACCATCACAACAGGTTGGGCGCAACGGCGAAATCGCCGCGCTGGGCCATAGCGTATAAATATCCGCCGGAAAAATCGGAAACCGTAATAGAGTCTATAGACGCAAGCGTAGGACGCACCGGCGTCGTTACCCCCATCGCCCGCCTACATCCGGTATTTTTGGCCGGGACAACAATCAAAAACGCTTCGCTCCACAACTACGACGAAATTGAACGGCTCGGAGTGAGGGCGGGAGATACGGTAGAAATAGAAAAAGGCGGCGAGATCATACCCAAAGTAATCAAAGTCGACTTGGCAAAACGCCCACCTGATAGTATTCCTTTTGAGCCGCCGATTGAATGCCCGTCATGCGGTTCCCCTCTTGTTAAGCTGGAAGGAGAGGTGGCGCTGCGCTGTTTGAGCCGGTCTTGCGGCGCGCAGTTATTGGCGGCGCTTGAATATTTTGTATCTAGAACCGCAATGGATATTAAAGGCATGGGGCCGGCCGTCGTCAAACAGCTGATAGACGGCGATATAATAAAAAACGCCGCGGATTTGTATGACCTGACGGTAGAAAAATTGCTCACCCTCGATCGTTTTGCCGAAAAATCCGCATCAAATCTCGTCGCCGCGTTGGAAGAATCAAAAACAAGGCCGCTTAGCAGATTGATTAACGGCCTCGGCATAAGAATGGTGGGTGAAAAAGCCGCGCGGGATATTGCGGAAAGCATAAACGACATATCCGATTTGTACGGGATACCAATCGATAACGATAAAACTTTGGAAGGCGCGGCTCTCCCCTGTTTTTGCCTGACGGACATAGAGGGCATAGGTACGCAGATGGCTCAATCCATCCGCCTGTTTTTTGACAGGCCGGAAAATGTAGAAATGATAGAATGCTTAAGAACAAAAGGCTTGAACCTCAAAGGAGACAAAGGCCGAATTGACGCCGCTAACGCAAGCGGCAAGTTTGCCGGCACAACGTTTGTATTAACCGGCACGTTGAAAAAATATACCCGCGATCAAGCCAAAGAAATGATTCATGGCAAGGGCGGCAAAGTGTCATCATCCGTCAGCTCTAAAACAACTTACGTTTTGGCCGGAGAAAACGCGGGATCGAAATTGGATAAGGCGGTGGCGCTGGGAGTAAGGGTTTTAACAGAGATGGAATTTGAAAGTCTTTTTTAACATGAGTTCTTCAACAAAATACGATGATTTGATTTCAGGCCTGAATCCCGGACAGTTAGCTGCCGTTACCGCGCCTAATGAGGGGTCGCTTCTTGTGTTGGCCGGGGCGGGGTGCGGGAAGACCGCTGTGTTAACGCGGCGCATTGCTTTCCTCTCGCGCTCTGGGGTGTTACCATCGCGTGTCTGTGCGCTTACATTTTCGCGTAAGGCGGCGGAAGAAATGGCGGAGCGTCTTGTGAAGATCGAGCCGGCTTGCGGGGGGCGGGATGGGACACTTGTTACTACATTTCACGCGTTTGCGCTGCGAACGCTCTCTGAAGAGATCGACGGGCGGCGTAATTTCAACAGGATTGGTTTTCGCGGTGACGCCGTGCTGATGAATACGCGGCAGCGGTTTGAGGTGTTGTCGCATGTTAGCACTACGCTAGTGCGCAAAACGCTGCGCATGAGCATTATTGAGCTCAGCGCCGCGCTTGAGCTTTTGTCGTCGTTTCCCGAAAGAGCTTCCGAAAAATGGGGCGATGTCGATGCCAAACTATTGATGAAGATAGAGAGTGATTTTTCGGCTGTGCGTCGGGAGCGGGGGCTGTGGGATTTTTCGGACTTGATAAGCGGCTGCCTTGAGCTGTTCAAAAATTTCCCGCACATCGCGTCTGTTTATACCAACCGTTTCGACGCTATTTTGGTCGATGAATTCCAGGATACGAATCCGATGCAAATAGATTTACTGGAAGTATTGTTGGGAGCGGGGGAGCGTGGAACGGATTTTGATCGTAGTCATATCAATAAAAATAACGCGACTTTATATGCCGTAGGCGACGACGATCAGGCGATATACGGCTTTCGCGGCGCGGACATCAGGCCGATAATGAATTTCACATCGCGGTTTGAAAACGCACGCATCATCAAGTTAGAAATCAACTACAGAAGCATAGAATCGATACTGAATTGCGCCAACAAGCTCTGGGTAAACAAGCCGCCGGAATACAGAAAGACGCTTGTTTGTGGATTATCATCACCTCCCACAGGTTGCCGCAAGCCGCAGATCATGCGCTTCGGCACTCAAACTCAGGCGCTCGAATGGATACTTGGCAAGGCGCGTTTCATCTGCCGCCGGGAGAATATCCCGATCACTGAAATGGCGCTGCTGTTCCGCCTCAACGATACGCTGACTGCGGTAGCGGATCATTTTAAGGAACTGGGAATATCAGACGATGAAATACCGCAATTTCTAACCGTCCACGCCAGCAAGGGCCTCGAATATCCGGTAGTGTTTTTATGTGATTTGGAGGATGGCATTTTTCCGCACTACAGAATGCGCAAAGAGCGCGCCATTGAGTCATGGACAGGATTGTTGATGGCGTTGGTCAAACACAAAAAACCGTATATTGACCCTGCTTGCGATTTCGACGAGGAACTCCGCTTATTTTATGTAGGCGTTACCCGCGCCCGGCGTTTCCTGTTTTTTGTTACCGCCTTCCAAAAACCGTTCTACGGCCGCATGATGAATTTCATCCCGTCGCGTTTTTTAAAATTGGTTAAGTGACGGGTTGTTTAACCTCCGATTTGGGGGCTGCTTCCGCTTTCCCCAGTTTTATTTTGTTTGACACAAACATTATTATGCCCAAAATTATAAACAGGAATATACTGCCGAAAAGCAGGGCGAAATCCTGTATTTGCAAAATTACATACAGGAAAGTGTAAAGCGTAATCATAATGCCGCCGAGAATTAAAGTGGCGGCGGCTTGCCTTATCAGGGAGTTAAAATAGACGGTTATCATCAATACGGTCGCGGCGCTCGCTATCAGATACGCCCAACCGAAACCGACCTGTTCCGAAAATGAAAGCAATAGGCTGTAAAACAGTATAAGCGCGATGCCGACGAGTATATATTGGAAAAACAATATCGGTTTTTTTGTGAAGATTTCTGCAAAAAAGAACACGACAAAAGTGAGCGCGATAAACATCAAGGCATATTTCGCGGAGCGCATGTTCTGCTGATAGTGATCGACGGTTCTGATAAGGTTTACGCCAAAAGAACTATTCCTCAAATTAACGGTAGTGCCGTGCGACCATGTCGCTGGGATTTCGCGGTTGAAGCTTAAAACGTTCCAAGTAGCGCTAAACTGCCTGCTATCAATTTCCGATTCGGGTGAAAAGCTGCCGATAAACGAAGGGGAAGGCCATTGCCCGTTAACGGTAACTTCGGTGCTTTGCCCCAATGGGATAAAATTGAGCGAGCTACTGCCGTTCAGCCTCATGGTGCCATTGAAACCGAGCGTTTGCGGCAGACTGTCGGCTGATAAATTGAGGTTTTTCAAATCTACAACTAGGGTTTTACCCGGAATATTTCTGGTAAGTTCTCTGTTAGACGAGCGTGAACCTGTCGAAATTTGCTCGCCGTGATCCCCAGAAACCGAAAAAAGACTTATTGCTCCAACATCCGCTTCCAGCGCTTTACCGTCAATCCTGAAATCGGGATTTTGAGTGACGCCTTTCAGGTCGGTTATACCGATAGCGATTTGGGCTTTGTCGAAGTGAAATACGCTGTTTTCAATTGCCAGATCGGCAAGGCCCGAGAATTTACCTTCAAAATGGATTTCGCTTCTGTACAAAATGGCTCTGTAGATTCCGTAATAACGCTCTTCCGGCATAAGCGAAACGTTGATTTTCAGCTCTTTGGGGGTAACGTAGAGCATATTTGCTACGGAATGGGGGTTTTGATCTGTATCAAGCCTTGTGGTGGTATAGGGGATGAGCAGAAGCGGCGCGCATAACGTCTGCGAAAGGCTCCACCTCTCATTGATCAGCTGAATGGCTTCGCGGCTGCGCTCCTGCCGTTCCTTGATCAGACTCTGAATCATCGTGCCGGGGATAAGCAAAAGCATAATCAGCACGGCGATCGTAATTCCCTTAAATGTAAGGGACTGCGTGATTTTTGTTTTTATAGTTTCCATTTTAACTCCGTGAGTTTTATTAAAGATGATAGATATCAGCCACACCGCAAAATGCAGCGTCGCGGCAATTACAGTAATTGCAAGAACATAAAAAACAAGATCAAAAATAAATGAATTCGTCATTTTATGCCGCTTTCGTGATATATAGTGGTTTCACTTTAAAATTGCACCACCACAAGGTAATATACTTCACTGAAATTAAAAATTTTAAATTATTTTTTAATTTTGCTTTTTTATTTACCCGTAATCTATATTATAGGTAATTCACGTTGTATCCGCGGCGCCCTGCCGCTTGCGTTGTACTCTCCCAAAATAACCAATTCTCAAAATTTTAACCTCTCGAGGAAGGGGGCGTATTATGTCTTTTCATTGTTTTTTCCGTCGTCGCGGTGTCATTTTTCCCTCCGCGCTATTAGTTTTAACGTATGCATTGTTCCTTTTTTGCACGGGCAAATCCAATCCCGTTGATGACAGCGGGAAGACCGGTATGATTGAAATCCGGGCGCGTGTTGCCAACTTGTCGTCGTCGCTTGACAAGACCGCCGAGGTTGATGGCATTGCACAGACCGTCGCGGAGAGATTGATTGTGGAGATTAGCGGGGCGGATATCGCGCCTATACGGTTCGAACGCCATCTCGATTTCTCGCGGCCTACGATACTCGACAGCATCTTGAACGTGCCGATTGGGAGGAATCTCAGTGTCGAGATCTGGGCGGTTGACGAAAATGGTGCGGCAACGCACATCGACACGCTCGAAAACCAAACGGTAAACATCGAAGCCGGAGTAGTCACGCCGGTATTCGCGACGCTGATACCGGCGGCGGGGTCGATCTATCTGCAATTTATCGGGCTTCCGACCAATAGCTCAGTACACGCCGATTTCATTTCGTTCGATGGGGCATTTGAAACGGAGGCTACGGTTAACAGAGCCACAAGAACATTCTTAAATCTCGACGGTATTCCGCATCTTACCGCCGGAACTTTGACGGTGACTATCTACAGCCAGGCCAACGCCGGCGGCGATATACTCCGCATAGCGAGCTGCGAACTAACTTTTAACGCACGTAGCGATAATTCCATTGATTTGGAATTTTCGCCTTACCATACCGGAATGTCGTTTGATCTTATTGTTTATGAACCGGGTGTTACCACAGGCTCATACGATTATGGAAACGATAACTCAAGCGTTGTCGAAACCGGGGAGCTAATTATCACCGAGATTATGTGGAGCGCGGGTAACAGTAACTATATTGAACTTTATAATATTCAGAATGAAGCGCTCTTTTTTGACACATTGATAGTTGACGTCAATAATAACACGAATCGTTTCACCAATATAGAAATCGCGCCTCATGCCTATTTTGTCATAGGTCGTCAGGATATGCCGCATGTCGATGTCTATGCGTCATCGACCAGCGCGTTTGCCATCACTTCCACAGGAAACTGGATAACCGTGAAGCGTAAGGACGGCACGGTGATAGACAGAGTAATCTGCGGCGGTACGGGCAACACAACGGGCTGGCCGACCATGTCGTCGACAGCAAGGCGTTCAATCGAACTCGCAAAAGATAAATACAACGCGATCGATAACAATTTCGGTAAAAATTGGCACATAACAACCGGCGGCCTAATCCCGGGGACGACGGAATACGGTACGCCAGGGTATTAATTTTTGGAGGGAACAGGGGGAAATCCCCATTGGGTCCCTTTTTCAATCAAAGGGTAGGGGTCTGTCTCAAAAGTCGTCATTGCGGGCTTGACCCGCAATGACGGGGTGGGCTGGGCGCTCGCAATGACGGCTTTTGAGACAGCCCCTCACCCGAAATAATAAAAAATTCTCTAAGAGACGGAAAGCATGGCGAAAATATCACCCGCAAAACGCAAAACTTCCGTGAGGCCCGCCGCCAAAGAAGCAAAATCGCCCAAACCGCGCAATAAGTGGACTAGGGTTTTTGTCAACGTAATGACTCACCTGCTTGCCAATTATGAAGTTGATATTATCCCCGAATACGAGCTCTACAAGGATCCAATGCGAATTGATGTTGTTGTTATCAAACTTTTGAAAAATGTCGTCATCGACAACACGGTAATGCGTTTTTTTAGAAAGCACAATATCGTCGAGTTCAAAGGCCCTACCGATACTCTGAACATAAAAGCGTTCGACAGGGTTTTGAGCTATTTTTATGCCTACTTGTCCAAAAACTCAACACCGTTCAATGAGGCTACAATAACATTCGTCACCGTCAGACGACCAGAAAAATTGTTAGGAATATTGGAAAGGGAGCGAGAATACAAAATAATCGCATCGGATCAATCTGGAATCTATTATATTGCTACAGGAGCGCAGATTGGCGGCATTCCGGCGATGCAGCTGGTAATAAGCAGCGAGCTAAGCGCCGAAGATGCCGAGTTGATAAAGGCTATAAGAAACGATTGGACGCTGGAATATGGTATCGAATTATTAGGGAAAATTGAGGATGCTCATATTGATCCTCAATTGCGAGAAATACTTTTTTCACTTGGCTCCGCCAATAACCATATTTTGGAAAGGGATATGGACATGACTGCAGAAGAAAAGAGGTTTAAGAAGCTTATCGATGATTGGGCTGTCACTACCGGTCTTACCGAGAAGTGGAAGCAGGAAGCTTGGCTGGAAGGCATTGAAGAGGAACGAAAGAAAAATGCCAAAGCTATGAAAACCGAAGGGATAGACGTGAACACCATAGCCAAAATTACAGGGCTAACGGTCAACGCCATCAAGCAAATGTAGCGGAGGCTGTCTGATTCACCCCGCTCCGAGGGTAAAATATCTTTTGAAATTGACGTTGAATTTATTTCAAATTCTCCAACGCTTTTTCCGTCTTCTCCAAATTAACAAGAATCCCTTGGTATTTCTCCCGTTCTTTTTCTACTACGTCTGCCGGGGCCCGGGATATGAAATTTTCGCTTTCTAATTTTGATTTTGCGGCGGCGGCCATTGATTTCAACCGCGCGGTTTCTTTTGTCAATCGCTCGGTTTCTACCTTTTTGTCGATCAGCCCCTCCAAAATCAAGAACAGTTGGTTGCCTCTAACCACTGCCGATCCGGCGAACGCCGGCTTTTGCGCGTTTTCGTCTACGGTTGTTTCAGACAGCTTGGCGAAGAGGTTTATTGTCGCCGTTTGTGACGCGAGCCAACCGGCGGCGTCTTTGTTTGCGGGGATAATTAGCGCGGTTCCTGTTTTGTCGGGCGGGATGTTGTTTTCGGAACGGATAGTGCGTAGCGCGATAATGCAGTTTTTTAGCAGTTCGAAATTACCCTCAGTCAACTCATCAATCAGCGACGGATCGGGTTTCGGATATTCCGCGAACATAATCGAATCGAAACCGGCGGCGCTGCCGGATACCGTTTTTTCGCGCAGATGGCCCCAGATCTCTTCAGTAATGAACGGCATGATAGGGTGCAACAGTTTTAAAATAGACGCGAGTACGTATCCGCATAGTGACAGCGCGTCGGTTTTAAGTTGCGGGTCGCCGTCTTGATACATGTCCGCCTTTTTCGCTTCGATGTACCAGTCGCAGAACTCATGCCACGTAAAATCGTAAATTATGTGGCAGGCCTCGTTGAACCGGTAGGCGTTTATCGCATCGTCCATGTTTTTGACGACGTGTTGCAATTTTGACAGTATCCATTTGTCTTCGGATTTCAATCTGCCAATCGGTAGTTCCGGCGTAAGCGCTCGGCAGCCTGCCGTTTCCGCGGGATTGCCGGTATCGCCGCTTGCATTTTTGATGTTGCTCAATAAGAAGCGGGAAGCATTCCATAGTTTGTTTGCGAAATTTCTCCCAATGTCAAACGTGTCTTTGCCGAGGAATACGTCGGAACCCTGCGCCGTGATCATTATCATTGAGAACCGTAGCGCGTCGGTGCCATACGCGGCGATAATCTCAAGCGGGTCGATGATGTTGCCGAGCGATTTACTCATTTTTCGGCCTGTTTTATCGCGTACCGTCCCGTGCAAAATAATATCGGTAAACGGGAGTTTGCCGACAAAGTGATAGCCGGCCATAATCATCCGCGCTACCCAGAAAAAGATGATTTCAGGGGCTGTGGCCAGCGTATCGGTCGGGTAAAATTTTTTCATAAACTCGTTGTCTTCGGGCCAGCCCATAGTAGAGAACGGCCAAAGCCACGATGAAAACCATGTGTCGAGGACATCGGGGTCTTGAGTTAAATTTGCCGATTGGCATTTTGGGCATTTTGCGGGCGTTTCTTCGGCAACTATGATTTCGCCGCAGTTGCAATACCACGCCGGTATTTGATGCCCCCACCAGATTTGCCGCGATATGCACCAGTCACGGATGTTCTCCATCCAGTCGACGTATGTTTTCTTCCAGCGGGCCGGGAAAAATTTTATCTCATCGTTTACCGCCGCCGCAAGCGCGGGGGCGGCGAGGGGTTTCATTTTGACGAACCACTGATCGGAATAGTAAGGTTCAACGACGGTGTCGCAGCGGTAGCAATGGCCTACCGAGTGGGCGTGGTCGTCGATTTTTTCCACAAGCCCGGCGGCAGCCAGGTCTTCGATAATCACTTTACGGCATTCGAATCGATCCATCCCTATATATTTTTCGGGAATGCCGCCTGTCATTACGGCGCCCTCGTCCATCACTACGACCGGCTCAAGATTATGCCGCAGGCCCATTTGAAAATCGTTGGGATCGTGCGCGGGCGTTACCTTGACCGCCCCCGTGCCGAACTCCCTGTCAACAAATCCGTCTTCAATAAAAGGGATGGCGCGCCCCGTTAGCGGCAAGACAATTTTTTTATGCTTGACATCGCGGTAGCGGTCGTCTGCCGGATTGACGGCCACGGCGACGTCGCCGAGCATTGTTTCCGGGCGCGTTGTGGCGACCGACACGTGGCCGCTTCCGTCTTCGTAGGGATATTTCAGATGATAGAGTTTTCCGTTCAGTTCCTTGTGCTCCGCTTCTTCGTCCGACAGCGCGGTGCGGCAACGCGGGCACCAGTTGATGATGTATTTCCCTTTGTAAATCAACTTATCGTTGTATAGCCGGACGAACACCTTACGGACGGCTTCCGACAGCCCCTCGTCCATTGTAAATCTCTCTCTGCTCCAGTCGCACGACGATCCCAGTTTTTTGAGCTGGGTGGTAATTGTGGCGTGGTATTCTTCTTTCCACTTCCACACCTCGCCCACAAACGCCTCACGCCCCATATCGTGCCGGTTTTTTCCATCTTTCGCCAACCGGCGCTCCACGACGTTCTGCGTGGCGATGCCCGCGTGATCGGTACCCGGCATCCACATCACTTCAAAACCGCTCATCCTTTTGTGGCGGATGATGATGTCTTGAATGGTGTTGTTGAGCGCGTGTCCCATGTGTAGCACACCAGTGACGTTTGGCGGCGGTATTACGATGGAGTATTTTTCTTTTTCAGACGTTTCATCGGCGCGGAAGTATCCTTGCTCCATCCAGTGGGCGTAGAGACGCTCTTCAACGATTGACGGGTTATATTGTTTTTCCATATAATTTGCGGCCTCCGTGATATATTTTACGTGATATATTTTATTATCAATGGATGAATAGCATTGCGACAATCATATAATATAAATCAGGGCAAAGCGCGGTTGATGAAAACAAAATTTATCGGGGCGATTATCGTGGCAGCGTTTTTGGCCGCGTTGATGTTTTCCTGCGCCAACCAGTCCGCGCCGGGCGGCGGGCCGATAGACACGGAGCCGCCGGAGATGGCCGCGTCGTCGCCGGAAGACGGGCAGGTCAATGTCGATTTGCGGGCAAGAATCAATATCACGTTTTCGGAGTGGATAAACCTCGCAAATGCCCGCCGCGCGGTAGCGGTGTATCCGAGGCTGCCGCAAGGGATAACGGTCAGGACTGCCAGAAACAGGATAACAATCATTCCAAACGAGCCGCTCAAAGAGAATACGACATACCACATAGTGATTGGTACGGCGCTAAGCGATTTGCGCGGCAACGCCATTACGCAGCCGATAAACATCATCTTTTCCACCGGCGCCGAACTTGACAGCGGCCGGCTTTACGGGAGGGTCGTTCCGCTTGAACGCCTCACGGCGCTCCCGCGGGTCGGGCTATATTTTGAAGACGAAGAATGGGAAAACGCGAGATATTTCGCCGCGCCCGATTACATGACCCACACCGACAGCGCCGGCGCGTTCACCTTTTCGCATCTGCGGGAAGGGCGGTACCGGATAGTCGCGTTTGTCGATCAATACCGGATAGGGCGGCTGCACATGAGGGACACGTGCTTTACGTCGTTGGAAAAAACTATTACGGTCACAAGAGAAGCGCAAACGATACGTCTCTATCCGGCGCTTAGCGATACGGTCGTCGCGGTAGATACATCGGTTGTCGATACGTTGGAAGCCGATGTGTCTATAGTTGATACGCTGGAAACGGATGTGTCAATAACCGACACATTAGAAATAGATACATCAATTATCGATACGTTAAAATTAGACACGTTGGAACTGAAGCCCGATACGTCGGATTTGGACACGCTTAACCAAAACGACAATATCTGCCCTCTCTTAAGCGGCCGCGCGGCCTGCCTTGAACCGAACGACAGGCGTAAGTGGATGTTCCGCCCTCAAAATCAAACGGAGGGTTTTGTTGTACCGGACAGCGCGGGAACATTCACATTCGTCAACATCCCCGCCTCTAAAGGAACGCTCCTGTGGTTTATTGACAACGACGGCGACGATCAAATAACCTTTGGCCGCTTGGCCCCGTGGCGCCCGCCCGAACAATTTTTCATTGTCCCCGGCATGATAGAAGCAAAGGCTCGGTGGGAGATAGTTGACTTGGAGGTGGAGGGCTGTGAGTGAAAATTTTTTGAACGCTTATCGTTTCACCCGACAAACGCGCCGTGAATTAGCCGAATGGCTCCCCGAAATCGCCTATCGGGAAAACATTTCTGTGGATGATGTTATAAACAGTGAAGCCATTCAGTCGATATTACGTGATGAAAAATTAAACGCTCCCCAAAAACACAAAAAAATCCGTGATATCTTGTATAGAATGCGTTTCCCGGAGTTTTCTAAATTACAGGATAGCTGGAAAAAAAACGCCGCCGCCGCCAACCCGGCCCCGTCAAGGATACAATTCACACCATCTCCTAATTTTGAGAAAAAAAAGTTGGAAATTAAGCTGACGATAGAAAATGCGGATGAAGCACGGGAATTATTGGCATTATTGTTGAAGATAGACCCTCAGATTTGGGATGATTTATTGTTGCCCAAAAAATATTTTGAAAATTAAAAAAAAAATGTTGCATTATTGCGTACACATTGTTATCTTTAAATTTTGGGGGCGCTACCGGACCCCCTACGGCATTTTAGAGTTTGATACATTAGTACTTATATTTTCAATAATGTGGTATTTTACAGCAAAAACCATATATTATTAGGGGAAAACCAAATGGATCAGAAGATTCAGGAGCTTACGAAGAAGATCTTTGAGGAAGGCGTTGAGAAGGGCGACGCCAAGGCCAAGGAGATAGTCGCCGCCGCCGAGGGGAAGGCGGAGCAGATCGTTAAGGACGCCAGGGTGGAGGCCGAGAAGGTTGTCGCCGATGCCAAAAAACAGGCCGAAGACCTGAAGCGCAACACCGAATCGGAGCTTAAGTTGTCGGGTTCGCAGGCGATAGCCGCCATAAAAAACAGGATCGTCGACCTCGTTACCGCCAAGGTTATGGACGACGCGTCGGTTAAGGCTCTTTCCGACCCCGCGGTACTCAAGGATTTTGTGTCCGTCGTCATTTCCAACTGGAAAATGTCCGAGGGCGAGGCCCCGAATTTTGAGGCGCTTCTGCCTGCCGCCAAGCAGGACGAGCTCGCCAACAGTTTCGCGAGCGGCGCGTCGGCGGCGCTTTCGGGTGGCCTGCAGGTCGCTTTTTCCAAGGATATCAAGGCCGGTTTCAGGATTGGCCCGGCGGGCGGCGCGTTCAAAATAAGCCTCACTGACGAGGATTTTAATGAGTTCTTTAAGGAATATTTGCGTCCTAGAACCCGTGCGTACCTTTTCGGCGAATAAGAGAAGAAACTGATGGCGCGTAACTACTACTACTTAGTAAGCAGTCTGCCCGACCTGCTCATCGACGACAGCAAGAACGTCCCGGCGTTTCGCACCGTCGTAGGCGAGGTGATGGATGAGCTTTCGACGGAAGACCGCGAGTTCGTGAGCGCGATGATGCGGCCGGTAGATAACCGTAATCTCGTCAATATGCTCGAACAAAACAGCGAAGAATTCGATGATCGCGGCAACTATTCCCGCGAAGAACTGGCCGCCGCCGTCAGAATGCCGGGCGATTTGCCGGAATACATGCAGGTATTCATGTCAGCGCACAAAGAAAGCCGTCAACTGTTCCCGGGTCTCTCCGCACTCGACCAGCTAACGTGGCTGTTTTACGACGCAATGGCCGAATCCGGCAATGACTTCTCCAGAAACTGGTTTGAGTTTGACGCCAACCTGCGGAATGTGGCAGTCGGTATCAATATAAGGAAAGAACTGGGCCACATAGAGGCCCTTGCCACCGACCGCGACCGCCCCGCCGCTCTGACGGTAGTAGGCCGCGGCGACGCCGCCGAGGCCGTACTGCGTTCCACCGCGCCGGATTTCGGCTTGGCCAGCTCGTTGCCTTGGGTGGAAAAGGTCAACGCGCTGAGCAAGGGTGGGCTAACGGATATGGAAAAAGGCCTGGACGAACTCCGCTGGGGCATGCTCGACGAGCTTTCCCCGTTAGACTATTTTCAAGCGGAAACGGTAGCCGTGTTCATGGTAAAATTGCAAATAGTCTACAGATGGCTAAAATTAGACCCGGTAACAGGCCGGGAAAAATTAGATAAATTAGTAAGTGAGTTGATGGAAAGTTTTGTTATGCCGGAAGGTTTTTGATAGATACATTTATGTTTAGGGAGATTGTGTTTTATGGCAGTCAAAGCATTGACTCTTATGGCTATCATTTTGACCATGCTCATGGGTGGCTGTGTCGCAAATAAAATGATGGTGAGGGCTATAGAGGTCACCGAAGGGCGGGCCCCATTTGACATGGAATGCGATGATGTTACAAGTCAGTTGTTGGGTGATGCGACTTATCCTGGGACAGACATACTGGAGGTGAATATCGGTGTTACCGGGTGTGGCAGGAGAGCATCGTACTTTACGAGATGTACACTCGGTAATTTGGGGGCTATTGTATGTACGCCTCATCTGAATAGTATTACAGGTGGTAAATCACTTACCACCACTGAAGAATAGGTATTGCTGATGTTATGATAACGTTAATTAAAATTTGTGAATAACGGATAAACGGAGGAAAACGAAAACATGAGCACCAAGGGAAAAGTAACGGGAATCATCGCGAACCTCGTTACCATCGAGGTTGACGGCCCGGTCGCCCAAAACGAGATCTGCCACATCGATCTCAAAGGCATCAAGCTAATGGCCGAGGTGATCAAGATCAGCGGCAAAAATGCATACGTGCAGGTGTTTGAAAGCACGCGCGGGCTTTACGTCGGCTGCACGGCGGAGTTCACCGGGCACATGCTCGAAGTGACGCTTGGCCCCGGCATGCTGTCTAAGAACTACGACGGCCTGCAGAGCGACTTGGACGCGATGGACGGCGTTTTCCTTAAGCGCGGCGACTATACGCAGGCCTTGGATCAGTCCAAAAAATGGGGATTCACGCCTCTTGCCAAGGTTGGCGACACCGTGTCTGCGGCGGCGTGGCTCGGGACGGTCAAGGAGGGCTGGATTGATCACAGAATCATGGTGCCGTTCAGGCTTGAGGGCAACTATACCGTCAAGAGCATCGTGGGCGCCGGCGACTATACGGTCACAGAGACCGTGGCGGTGCTGGCCGACGCGAACGGCAACGAACACAACGTGTCGATGTCTATGAAGTGGCCGGTGAAGGTGGAGGTGAAGGGCTACAAGAACAAGCCACGCCCGTTCAAGATCATGGAGACGGGCATCCGTACCATCGATACGTTCAACCCGATTGCCGAGGGCGGGACCGGTTTTATCCCCGGGCCTTTCGGTTGCGGCAAGACGGTTCTCCAGCACGCGATTTCAAAGAACGCCGAGGCCGATTTGATTATCGTGGTGGCTTGCGGCGAGCGCGCCAACGAGGTTGTGGAGATTTTCACGGAGTTCCCGGCGCTCGACGACCCGCGCACGGGGCGCAAGCTGATTGAGCGGACCATTATTATATGTAATACGTCGAACATGCCCGTCGCCGCCCGTGAGGCGAGCGTTTACACGGGGATGACGATCGCGGAATATTATCGCATGATGGGCCTCAAGGTTTTGCTTCTCGCCGATTCGACCTCCCGCTGGGCGCAGGCGCTTCGCGAGATGTCTAACCGCATGGAAGAGTTGCCCGGCCCCGACGCGTTCCCAATGGACTTGCCGGCGGTCGTCGCGAACTTCTACTCGCGCGCCGGGTTTGTTTACTTGAATAACGGCGAGACGGGTTCTATCACGTTTATAGGTACGGTTAGCCCTGCCGGCGGTAACTTGAAAGAGCCTGTTACGGAGTCTACGAAAAAGGCCGCGAGGTGTTTCTTCGCGCTGTCGCAAAACCGTGCCGACTCGAAGCGTTACCCGGCGGTCGATCCGATTGACAGTTATTCCAAATATCTTGAATACGACGAGGTGATAGAATACCTCGGCAAGGTTATTGAGCCGGAGTGGGTGAACAAGGTTCTAACCCTGAAAGACATACTCCTGCGCGGTACGGAAGCGCGCGGCCAGATTAACATTTTGGGCGACGACAGCGTTCCGCTTGATTACCACATTCTGTACAACAAGGCGGAGGTCATAGACTTTGTGATTCTTCAGCAGGACGCGTTTGACAAGACGGACTGTTCGACGCCGCTTGACCGCCAGCAGCATGTGGTCAACACGGTGCTCGACATCTGTAACGCGAAGTTTGTTTTTGACGGCTTTGAGGAGATCGGTATCTACTTCAAGCGGTTGATAAACCATTTGCGTCAGATGAACTATCAAACTTTCAAGAGCGATAAATTCAACGAACTCGAGCGGCAGCTCAAAGACCTGCTGGCGGAACGAGTATCGGAAACCCAGGCCCAGGCGGCGCAGGCGTCGTAGAGCGCGAGGAGACAAAAACAGATGAAGACGAAAGCTTTTCAGAAAATTTACACGCACATCGAAAACGTGACGAAAGCTACTTGTACGGTACATGCCGAAGGTGTGGCTAACGAGGAGATGGCGATAGTCGACGGGCGTCCGGCGCAGGTCGTGAAGATTGCGGGCGACCGCGTGACGCTTCAGATTTTCCCCGGCACGCAGGGTATTGCCACAAACGCCGAGGTGGTGTTTTTGGGTAAGCCGCCCACCATCAAGGTGTCGGACGAGCTCAAAGGCCGCTTCTTCAACGCCTATGGCGACCCGATAGACGGCGGCCCCGAAATTGAGGGCAAGGAAATCGAGATTGGCGGCCCGTCGGTGAACCCTGTGCGGCGCAAACAGCCATCGGAACTCATCGCCACGGGTATTGCGGGGATCGACCTCAACAATACACTCGTGACAGGGCAGAAAATCCCGTTCTTCGCCGACCCCGACCAGCCGTACAACGCCGTCATGGCCGACGTGGCGCTCAGGGCAAAAGCCGACCTCATCATACTCGGCGGCATGGGCATGTCTAACGACGACTATCTATACTATAAAACGCTGTTCGATAACGCCGGCGCGCTCGACCGCATCACCGCGTTTATCAACACGACGGATAACCCGCCGGTAGAACGTTTACTCGTGCCCGATATGTGCCTCACGACGGCGGAATATTTTGCGGTAGAGAAAAACATGAAGGTACTCGTGCTTCTCACAGACATGACGCTCTTTGCCGACGCGCTTTCCATCGTTTCAAACCGCATGGACCAGATTCCGTCTAAAGACAGTATGCCGGGTTCGCTCTATAGCGACCTCGCGAGCCGCTACGAAAAAGCGTCCCAGTTTCCGGACGGCGGGTCGATCACGATTGTTGCCGTGACGACGCTTTCCGGCGGCGATATTACTCACGCTATTCCTGATAATACCGGATATATCACTGAGGGGCAATTGTATTTGCGCCGTGACACGGACGTTTCGAAAGTTATCATCGATCCGTTCCGCAGTCTGTCGCGCCTGAAACAGCTTGTTATCGGTAAGAAAACAAGAAAAGACCATCCGCAGGTGATGAACTGCGCTATCCGTTTGTTTGCCGACGCGGCAGGCGCCAAGACGAAGCTCGAAAACGGTTTTGACCTGACGGATTACGACAGGCGTACTTTGGATTTCGCGAAGGAGTATTCCCGCGAGCTCCTGGCGATCGACATCAACATAGAAATCGACACGATGCTCGACACCGCTTGGACGCTGTTCGGCAAATACTTCACCCAAGACGAAGTAGGCATCAAAAAAGACCTAATGGACGAATACTGGAAAGCATCGGCCTAAGGTCAAGGTTGTATGGCAATCGCTGTATGGATTACCGATTATATCCCCCGTAATTGGTTTTAGGATACGGGTTTTAGCGTAGTCGGTTTTAGGTGGAGATGGACTATGACCGAAGTAAGTGAGAATGTACAGTGTACATTCCGTCCTTTGGTTGAGAGAGGGGCTCTGTGGGGGGCGCGTGCGGAAGCACATCTTGCCCCCCGTCCCCAAAAAAAGATTTTAAAGATTTTGACTTTAATAAGGTGACGATTAATGGCCATAAAATTTCAATACAACAAAACGTTCCTGCAACAGCTCAACCGTGAGCTCAAGGTACGCGAAAACGCGCTGCCCACGCTCATCGCCAAAGAGTCGGCACTCCGCCTCGAGGTGAAAAAAGCGAAAGAACAGGCGCAGGAGTTCGAAACACGCATCGCCAAGGAGCACGAGACGCTAACGGCGACAAACCGCTTGTGGGGCGAAATGCCGACAGGCCTCGTGAAGATTAACAAAGTCGACGTCATCGTCAAAAAAATTGCTGGCGTGAAAACCCCGATACTCGACAAGGTGATATTCGACGTATCGCGCTACAGCCTTGTAGCCGAAGCGGCGTGGATACCCGAAGGCGTAGAAATCCTGAAACGATTAGCGGAATTGAAAATTTGTGTGGAATTAGCCAGAAAAAAAGTCACCATCCTCGAATACGCGCGGAAAAAAACCACGCAAAAGGTCAACCTGTACGAAAAAGTACAGATACCGGAGTATAACGAAGCGATCCGCAAAATCAAGCGGTTCATGGAAGACGAGGACAATCTGGCAAAATCATCCCAGAAGATTCTCAAGGTAAAGATAGCTGCGGAGGCCGCGTAATGATAGTCAAAATGAAAAAATTAGACCTTCTGCTCTACCATCGCGAGCAGGAAAAGTTCCTTGAAGAACTCAGAGGCTTGGGTGTTGTGCACATCACATCCGAAATCCCTATGGAGTCGGCCGCCGTGCAGAATTTAGGCAGCGAGGTCCAGCGTGCACACCGAATCGCCACGGCGCTCAAAAAAACGCGAAAGGCGAAAGGCGCAGAGACAACGGCGATATCCGCCGCGTCCGCCGCCGATGATGCCGACGTGTCGGCGATATTGACACGCTTTGAAGATTGCGAATTGAAGCGCGATGGCATTGAACAGGAATTAACAGCCATTGCCAAGGATAAAACAACGCTTACGCCGTGGGGCGATTTTGACCCGCAATCCGTAAAACGCCTCGCCGAAGTTGGAGTGTTCATAAATTTTTATGCCGCGCCGCAGAAAAAATTTGACAAGATCGACAGATCAAACTTAAATGTTGAAATTATATCCAACGTGGGCGACACTGTCCATTTTGTAACGATTTTCCGCGACGATGCCCCGGAACTTACCGGCATAGAAGAGGTGCGTCTGCCCGAAGCGAGCATCAAGGCGTTGGACGCCAAATCCGAAACTCTGAAATCCGAGCAAGCCGCGGCTATAGCCGAAATGGAAAAAATGGCCGCCCATATTCCAGCCATAGAAAAATATCGCGACGAACGATTCAACAGCCTGAAGTTTGAAGAAGCGCGCGGCGCGATGACCGGAGAAGCCGAGGGTAAACTCTTAAAATTTTCCGGCTGGCTACCGCAGAAAGACGAGGCGAAAGTTGCCGCTTTTCTAAACGATTTTCCAGTCTACGCGAGTTTCCGTGACCCCGCGGAAGGCGAAGACGCGCCGGTGAAACTCAAAAACGGAAAATTCAACAGCCTGTTTGAACCGGTGGTAAAAATGTATGCGCTACCGGGCTACCGCGAAATGGATGTCGTCCCGTTTGTCGCGCCGTTTTTCACCGTTTTTTACGGTCTTTGCCTTGCCGATGCCGGATACGGCTTAATAATAACCGTTGCGGCAATCATCGCCATGATAAAAGTCAGCCCGAAATTCAGGCCGATTATGGCGCTTGGCGCGATTCTCGGTATATCGACGATGACTGCCGGTGTCCTGATGAACGGATTCTTCGGCCACGAATTAACCGCATTCGAGAGGTTCGCCATATTGGCCAGCTATAGGGGCGAGCAAGGCATGGTATACCCGGCTATGGGTTTGTCATTAGTGGCGGCATTTCTACAAATGTTTTTGGGAATGGGTATGCAAGTCTATATGCAGATGCGCGACCGCGGTTTTTTCGCCGGCCTGCAACCTATATCGTCAATCTTGATAGCATCGGGCATCATCATCATGGGCGCGAAAGTCGGTCCGGGAGCTACTTTCGGTATAGACTTCACAGGATTTGAGGTAAGCGGCTTGATGATTGGCGCGGCGCTTGCGGCTATCGGCCATTACAACATCGGACTACCGTTCGGCATCGGCGAAATACTGATGTTCGGCGGCACCGCAATGCTGTTGCTATTCAACAATATAGACAAAAAGATTTTCATACGCCCGCTAACGGGTATATGGGAACTTTACAATTACGTAATGGGCCTTCTCTCAAACGTCTTATCGTATATGCGTCTTTTCGCGTTAGGCCTCGCGGGAGGGCTTTTGGGCGGTGCGGTAAATCAGATCGCGTTTATGCTGGTAGGCGGTATGGAGAATCCCAACTATGCGTCAATCGGCGTTGTGGGAATGGTTCTCGTGTTGCTTTTCGGCCATGCGCTGAACTTTGGGCTTTCGGGCTTAGGCTCGTTCATACATCCGTTGCGTTTAACGTTTGTTGAGTTTTATGGGGCGGTTGGATTTAACGGCGGCGGTAAGCCGTATGTGCCTTTCGCGAAAGTGGAGCGGTAACAAATAATTTATTAACCATAAATAATCACTTAGGAGGTTTAGGATGGATTGGGGTTTTTTGTTTGCATTGATTGGGATGGGGCTTATGGTTGGCGTGGCCGGCGCCGGTTCGGCGGTAGGATTGGGCGCCGGCGGTTCGGCGGTTCTCGGGGTGCTTAAAAAGAAGCCCGAGGCTTTTGGCCCTTGCCTTATTCTCGCGGGTCTTCCCGCGTCGCAGGGACTCTACGGCTTCGTGGCGTTCATCATGTATAGCGGCACGGTTGCTCCGGGCATGTCGCTTGCTCAAGGCGCCCTTGCGCTCGGCGCCGGTATTGCTATGGCGTTTGCTTGCTTCGTATCCGCCAAGCATCAGGGAAATATATGCGCCAACGGCATATCAGCAATCGGCAGCGGCGCCAACGTTTTCGGCAACACGCTGATCCTCGCCGTGTTCCCGGAACTCTATGCCATCCTCTCGCTCGTCGCCGCGATTCTCATGATGGGCATCAGCGTCTAAATCGACACACTACGTCGAAACCATATAACCGCGCACCACCCCCCGACATCGGGGGGCACCGCGCGGCCCCCCAAAAAATACTCAAGGAGAGGTGCTCGAGCGGTTGAAGGGGGCGGTCTCGAAAACCGTTGTACCGCAAGGTACCCAGGGTTCGAATCCCTGCCTCTCCGGGGGTTTTTTTGGGGGGTATATGGCGTAGATTAATTGCTTAGATTGGCAATATGATTGAATTGGAGCCGCCCAGGGCTATATATCTTCATCGCTGTTTCTGGAGTACTATGAGTTTGTTTTTCTTTGTCAAGCCTTGTTTTTCTTTTACGGCTGATATGGCGAATATTTATAAATTGATTTTTATAGCCAGCTAAAAAATCTTTTTTATTCCAAAATACATTGGCAATTTCTTGACAATATTTGACAAAGCACTGAGCACCTTTAAATTGCTTGACAATTTTTCCCCAACTATCCCTCATCATCTTTAGTTCAACGTATAGTATACATTTTTTTTCTACGCTAATAATTATATAATCGGCACGTTTACATTCACCTTTTTCACCTTTGAAAATATTATCAAGTGAAAAGCAAGCATCTGCTTTGATAACGATAGTATCTAATGGTGGTTGATATATAGTTACATTAGAATCAGGTATCTCTGGCTCATTAAGTAGGATATACGGTTTATCGTATTCATTAAATTGCAGAGCTATCAATGCGGTGTCTTTGATCATTTCGTTAAGGATGTCAGTATCTGTCATCGCCTACCCCCAAACGATTTCATCTTGAATTCGGTTCATTTCATCTATAGTTCTGTCAAAGCACTTAGCCTCTATTCCAAGTTCGTTGTCAATATCGGCGGGAATAAGGGTTTGACACTTGGTTTTCCGCTCGCTCCCGTCAAGCTTGATACGGGCTTCTTCGGCCATATACACCCGTACTTTTTGAGGGTCAAGCAATTCCGATACTTTGTATTTCTCACGTTCAGCAAGAGCCTCAAGACGTTCCCCGCCCCGATTAAGCATGATTAAAGTATTGAGTTC
>JAITUP010000153.1 GCA_031286265.1 Chitinispirillales bacterium
TATCCACATCTACCCGTCAGTATCTGGGACACGAAACCGACGTTGGCTTGAAGAGCCGTATGCGGGAAAACCGCACGTACGGTTCTGTGAGGGGCATTGAGTAATCTCCTCACGGTATAATATCAACAAGTAAGGAGAAACTTATAATGTCTACTCGACCGATAATTTCAAATTTTAAGACTTATTTTATTACGGCTATGGCGCTTGTGTTTTCGGCTCTTGTTATTTTTTCTTGCAAAAAAGACAGCGCCGATCCGTCTCCTACGTCGGCAGTCGTGTACCGCCGGATTACCGCTTCGGAAGCAGGGGAGTTGGCATCGGCGGGGAATGTGGTGCTGCTTGATGTTCGCACTGAGCAGGAATTTAGAGAACAGCGGATTGTTGGGGCTACGCTGCTTCCTGTGGACGACCTCGCGGCTGTGGCGCACACCGTGCTGCCCGATAAAAACGCGCGCATCCTCGTTTATTGCCGCCGCGGCAAACGCAGCAAAATAGCCGCGGAGACGCTGATTGAAATGGGGTATACGGACGTATACGATTTCGGAGGTATCGAAGGACAGCGCGCCTTCAAGACGGTAGGCAATTAATCATCGGTATTTTCAGTTGGGGCTTTCAGCCGGTATGACGCGGAAATTCCGTATGTCTATGCCCGGTAACTGCCCGTCATGCAGTATGCGGTTGAACGCGTTTAGTAAATCCGTCCGTAGCGCGGGCAACGCGATGTTTCCGTATTCGTATCTGCGCACCACATCCGTCACAATCGTCGTCAACGCGCCGCGCTTGAAATTTAACTCATCGCGCAAAATTTCGCTGTCATAAAACAGTTCGACCGACATGCTGATTCTGAGATCGTCGCGGTCCGCCAATCTACATGTTATATCTTGCAGGGTGAATATGCCTGATATTGCCGGGACGGCGGGTAGTGCGGGTAGATCGGGGGTGGCGGCTGGCGGCGGCGCGGCGGCTACCGTGTCTGTGCTGACGGGCGTATGGGTGCCGCCGGTCGTATCCGCGGCAACGTTTTCCACAGTGTCTGCAACGACGGTCATATATGCGTCAACAGTGGTATCTGCAACGACTGTCGCGGTAATGGCCGTATCTGCCAAAACGGCGGCAACTGTATCCGCGGCGGTATCGGTTGTATCGGCGATGGTTGCCGTGTCTTTGGGAATTTCCGGTATGTCGAACATTTCGACTGTACTATCGGTCGTGTCTGCCGTTGAAACGGTGTCTTGGCGCGTTTTTTTCTCCGGTCGCCAATTTATTACGCTAAGACTTATCGAACTCACCTTTGTTTTAACCGTCGTGGCGGCGGACAGTAGATGCTCTCTGTTTCTGTATATCAAGAAGCCTGCCAGCCCCGCGACCAACATAATCAACACGAGAACGAGAGCGCGGCGCGTGAGTGCGAAGAGCTTGCGAATCCAGATTTTTGCCTTTTTCGGTCTGGGTCTTCGCTTCGCTTTCTTGCCTTTCTTCGCTTTTTTCTTATCTTTCTTTTTTATGTTTCTTAAGATAACCATAATATCATCAACTGTAGTTTTTGCCTAACGCTGTTTCAGAGAGTAGCCAGCCAGCATAAATCCGTGACTGAGCTGACACCTTGTTTTTCGCAATATCGCCTTATTCCGCCGAGAACTTTTTCGGGTGTTTGCGGATCGATGAAATTTGCCGTGCCTATCTGTATTGCCGACGCTCCGGCGAGGAGGTATTGCAGCGCGTCTTCGGTGTTCATTATCCCGCCCATGCCAATTACGGGGATTGATACCGCGCGGCTTGCCTTGTAGGTTAGCGCCACACCGACAGGGCGCACCGCGGGGCCGGACAGTCCGCCGGTTAGCGTACCTAATGCCGAACGTTTCTTTTTTGTGTCGATTACCATCCCGACAAGCGTATTGATAAGCGATACGGCATCGGCGCCGCCGGCTTCCGCGGCACGGGCGATCAGCGCGATGTCGGTGACATTCGGCGTCAATTTTATGATTAGCGGCTTCGGCGTCAGCTTTCTTAGCGCCGCCGTCAACTGCTCAATCTGTAGCGGGTCTGTGCCAAACGCCAGCCCGCCGTGTTTTACGTTTGGGCAGGAAACGTTTATTTCGTAACCCCAAATGCCCTCTTCGGCAGTTTCAAGTTTTTGTACGACTTGCAGATATTCTTCTTCCGTCGACCCCGCCACATTAACTATTACCGCGCAGGGCAGAGTTTTCAAAAACGGCAGCTTGTTGGATAAAAAATAATTAACGCCGACATTTGCCAACCCTATGGAGTTGATGATTCCCGAGGGTGTTTCAACGATTCGCGGCGGTGCGTTGCCTTTTCTCGATTTGAGTGTCACGGCCTTTGTGAATATCGCGCCGATATTTGCTAAATCGGTCAGTTCTTCATATTCGCGCCCGTATCCGAAAGTTCCAGACGCCACACCGACCGGGTTGGGGAGTGATTTTGAGCCTATGGATACGGTCATGTCTACATTTGTTCCCATAGTATTTCCTTCCCGTTGAAGACCGGGCCTTCCTTGCAGGCGCGCGAGTAACCGCTGCTTACGGTCGGCACTGCGCATCCCATGCACGCGCCCACTCCGCAGGCCATGAGCGCCTCAAGCGAGATCCAGATTTGCGCTGATGCCGGCCTGTTGAGTTTGCACAAGCTTCGTAGCATTGGCACGGGGCCGCAGCCGTAGATAGTTGTTTTGTTGTCTATATCCGCTTTCGCGGCGATGTATTTGATGGGGTTGCCCTTGAATCCGTGTGTACCGTCGTCGGTACATATTACGGGCTTGGCGTTCATGAAGTCTACGGAGTCGGGGATGAGCGATTTGCTGCGGCAGCCGAAGATGAGCGTTGTACTGATATCGCGGCTCCTGAGCCGGTCGGCCAGAAACAAGATCGGGCCGAGCCCCACTCCACCGGCGATGACAACCGCTTTCTTCTGATTTTCGCGAATTGGAAAAGGCCGTCCGAGCGGCCCTATGACGTCTATGTTTTCTCCCGGTTGTCTGGCGGCGAGTATTTCTGTCCCCCGTCCGCGCACTTGATATATGACGGACACCGCACCTGACGGTTCGGCATACCCCGCAAACGCGAACGGCCGCCTCAAAAGCGGCACATTATCGTCGGAAATACGAATCGTTAGAAATTGCCCGGGCTCGGGAACCGGCGCGGGCGCGTCCCACCGCAGCCACAACTCGAAAAAATCCGCGCCGATCCGCCTGTTGTTGATGATCTGCGTCAGAAATTGCTTCATAGCCGCCGCCCTAACCTATTTCTTTTTGTGTCTTTGTCTCCGGCGGGCTTTTTTCCGCTTGTGCCGGTTAATTTTAGCTTTTCTTTTCTTCTTTACGCTCGACATTCAGCGCTTTTCCTTTCGAATTCGCAGGGAATTTTGCCTATACAAGGTAGTAATATAATATATGGTAAGGGAAAATCAATAAATAAAATAAAAATGGATATTTTTTTTTAGAAATAATCAAACCGCCAAATCAATAATCAACTGCGGTGTTCGCTTCAGAGCTGTCCCTGACTGGGGCGGAAAGACGGATCGGTTATCTGACGCATCCAAACTTCAAATGTTAAAACTCTGCATGCGATATTGATATTTTTGCCTATGTGGCTGTTAATGTAATCGGCGGGCATGTATTTCGGGTAGATTGCGTTTTTGTTTGAAAGAATTTCCCTCATTTTGGAAAAGTTGCTCTGATAGCGAATTAGTTCGTTGACGTTGTGAAATAATTTTGAGTCATATACCGGCAAACCTAAACGGCGTAGCTCTCTGCGGGTGCGGCTGGCCGCTCGTTTGTAAAAGGCTCCGATTTTAAATAAGGGTTGCGGCAAGCTAATTGGAACACCGGCTTGTTGCCAAGGGATTTTTTTGTAATATTGAGGGAAATTGTGCAATAGCGCGCTGTTATAGATAATGCCCTTTCTCTTTATTTCCGGTGGTATCGCCATAACGAAGTCATAAAGGTCGTTGTCGAAAAACGGCATTCTGATTTTAAAGAGCGATTCATCTAATTTAGTACCCAAACACAGTTTCCTCCTTCTGAGCATCTGCAATCCGGGCAATCCGTTTTTCATTTCGTCAAATTCGTGATATTCACTAGCATGTGACCATCCCTCACCACCTTGCATCCAACCGCCGCCTATGCCGTTATGGCAAACTTCCATCAAACTTGAGATTTTTTTTAGATGCTCAATGCCAGCTTGTATCGTTATATCAAGCGCACCGTCGGTAGCCCATACCCCAAGAGATGCCCTATCTATCCACCCATCGCTCTCAAGCGGAAAAACATGATGGTTCGCCCCTTTTAGTTTGGCAGCCATCGCCGCAAACTTCGCCTCGTCGCATCTTTCCTCACCAAGCGTCACCGCGTTGATTTTATCCCCGTCAAGCGGCATTGCCGCAAGTATCGCCCGCGAATCCAGTCCGCCGCTAAGGGTAATCCCCGCACGTTCACCCGCTACTGTTCTTTTGGCGACGGCTAATTTAAAAAGTCTGCCCCACTCCTCGGAAAATTCGTTGATATCAAATTTCCCCACAAACGGGCTAATCTCCTCCGGCGACCAATATCGCTCCGTTTGTAATGACTCTGATTGTATGTCATACGTCAAAATCATCGCCGGCCCGAGTAGAAAAACTCCATCAAGCCACGTTCTGTCTTCGCACAAAAAACCGTTTTTCATGAAATCGTCAATAGACTGCTTGTTCACATCAATCTTAAAATTCGGTAGCGCGAGAAATGCCTTGCATTCCGATGCCCATGAAAAAATTTGATTGTAGCACGTGTAAAAAATATGCCGGAAGCCATACCTGTCGATCAAAAGTTTTATTTGCCGCTTCTTTGGATCGTAGATAACGGCGGAAAAATATCCGTCTATTTTTCTCAAAAACTCTCTTAATCGGCCGTTTTCATAAGCCCCGATTATCATCTCTTTGGCTGATTGACCCGTAGCGATTGCGGTGGTTGACTCAGAAGCGAAAGCGGTCAGTTCGTGCGTATTGTATATCTCCCCGTCAAACCAGCAGGCGACGTCGCCTACTTCGGCGGTGTGCTGTTCCACCGTTTCAAACTCCGGCGCGCAGTATCCGGCATGTACACCGCCACCGTGAAAAAACGGCTCGGACTCGCAAGTATTGGCGTAAATCAATAAATTCTGCATCTGCTTGAGGATGCGGTCGTCGCGCGAAAGTCCATCCCCATCAAAATACCCAAATAATCCAGGCATAACGCTCCCTCCAAATTATGCCCTGATTTTTTCCCAGACATCGTCGGGAATGTGCGCGCCTACTATTTGGCAAACTTCATAACCGCATCTCGATGCCAGATTCCCGCATCGTTCCAGATCATAATCGCTAACCAAACCATATAAAAAACCCGAAGCCCACAGATCCCCGGCGCCGGTGGTGTCTATCGCGGGCCTGCCGTCGCCATAAGGTGGAATTATCGCTTTAGCGCCGCCGCTGATTATTATGCTGCCGCGCTTGCCGAGCTTCATTACGCCTATCGGTACCTTATCGCCGAGCGCCGTAGCCGCCTTGTACTCGTCTTTCAAACCCGTAAACGCCGCCACTTCGTCTTCGTTTCCTATGAGGATGTCAACATGGCCTCCCGCAACTATCTCTTTTAGCAGATCGCGCGACGACTCCACAACCGTATAGCTTGCCAGATCGAGCGATATCAGCGCTCCAGTCGATTTGACGGCTTTCAGGGCGGCCATCATCACATCGGGATTAAACAGCAGGTATCCTTCTATATGAACCACCGCGCAGTCCTCGAAGTATGAAGCCTTAATCTCGTCGGGCTGTATTTCCGCGGACGCGCCGAGATATGTGAGCATGGACCGCTGGGCGTCGGGCGTGATTATCGATAAAACGCGCCCGGTCGCGGTTGGCGATGTTAACAGCACGGGGTCCACCCCGGCGTATTTTACGCATTTTTCAAACATGCGTCCGAGATCGTCGTCGCCGCGCTTGCCTATGAAGCGGGGCGCTACGGAATCGCACAGTTTACCTATACCCACTATGGTATTACAGGCCGATCCGCCCGGAACGATAGTCGGGAGGTTTTTGCTTTTAGCCAAAACGCCCTCAATGTGCGTACAGTCAACCATCACCATACCGCCCATTTGCGCACCGGAGTTTTTGACAAACCCCTCAGATTCCGCCAAGCACAGGTCGACCAGCGCCGAACCAATTCCGGCAATGACCTTTTTGCCGGAATCAAACGTAAACGGGTTTTTCATATATTTTTCACCTCAGATTTGTAGATTATCTCATGCTTGGCACGATTTTAATATTAAATTGTCGACATATATCGTCAAGCCCATTTGTATAATATGCCCTCCGCTCATCTAACGTCATGCCTTTGATCTCATCGTAAATCATCAACCGTATGGCATGAATCTCACGAAGCGGTGGGGGCTCGTTAACGATATCCGGATCATTAAAGTATTTTTCTAACTTACCTCTCGTCATTTTCGACCGCAACGTTTACTACCTTATTCTTTGTCGTTTGTTACAAAAAACGGCGAAAATACATATCTATTTCCACCGTATAACAAGTATTAACCCGGCGGCAATTGACCACAACGTTAAAATCAAAATCTTTAAATTCAAAATCTTTTTTTGGTGACAGGGGCTCCGCCCCCGTAACGCCCCCATGTTAAAACCGAATACGCTAAAACCCATACCCTTAAAACCCTACGGGTGGGTGTAATGCTAAAATCAAAACAAATCGATGGGGTGGTTTTGTTTTTGATTTTAACATTTTACCCCGATAGTATTGCCCACATGTCCCCCGTAAGCGGTCGCCGCTTATGGGGGACCGCAGGGGGTTTATGTATCGGGGCGTTACGGGGCAGAGCCCCGTCCCCAAAAAACAAAGCCAAACTCAATAGATAATTGAGGTTAATTACCGCCGGGTTAATATTCGGCTTACAAAAACGCAAAACTACCGCGCAACCACAACGCGTGTTCTCAGGACGTCTGTGCCTGCCGCGTCGCGTAATACCATGAAATAGGTGCCGGCGGGAATGCCTGCCGAACGGCCTATGACCAAACCGTCACGTGCCGCCAAAGTCCTCACGGCACGGCCGCGAGCGTCGTACAGTATCACTCTTGCGCCGCTGGCGAGAGCGGGACCGTGGAGACGAATGCCGTTGCCGGAAGAACGCGACACCGACCAGACATCGGGACGGGCGGAAACGACGTGGCTTACGGAAGTCGGTTCACACGGGTCATTTATATCGCAAGTAGCGGCGGGGCCGACCTCGTTGAGTTTAACGTCGTCTAAAAACCACTCCCAGTCTCCGGTAGCGGTAATGGCAAACACCAGCGCACCGTCTTCTTCATCTATGGGGCAGTCGTCGGCGGCCCGCTTGGAACACATATCAAATGTGCGCGTAATAGTTTGCCAACTGGTGGTAAGCGTTATCGGCTCTACGGGCATGTGGTTGACAGCGGCACCCACGCCATGGTTCGTTATTCTCGGGGTGATGGTTACCGAACCTGTCGTGGCTCTTGCGCGGAACTCTAATTCATATCTCATGCCGTAGTTAAAGGCTATTGGGTCGATAGCGAGGGGATCGGCGGAAGTGGCAACCCTGCGGCGCTGAAAAACCCTCATGGTGCCGGGATTATTGGTGGAATTGACGCGCATTGTCCCATTAGCGAGGTCATGCGCCGTATTGACTCCGACACTCTGCCATCCGTTGATATTGAGTGTGAAGTCTCCGTTGGTAATCATACTGCCTTCAACAAATTCAGCGCGTATGTCGGTCACGTTCAGGCCGACGACCCTGTAGGTAAAACTCGAGGCGGTTCCCGAAGCCTCACCGCCCCAGCGGAGGAAGCGGTAACCGGCGGCGGGGACCGCTCTTATCTCAACCACTGTGCCGAAAGTATAGGGACCGTTGTTAGGAACGCCGTTTACAAACCTTTGGACAGTACCCTGACCTGCCGCCACAGTCGCGTTGGCGATACTGTAGGTGAGGGGGGTTGTGAGGCTGCCTGTAAAGTATGTATCGTTGCGAGAACGTATTTGGCCTCGGATATAATTCCCGGATACCGATAGCGGCCAAGAACTGTTGAGCCTGTCTGGGGTACTTGCCGCACTGGTGAGGATTGAAGCGCCCTCGTTTAGATGGGTGACCGACCAGTTGGCCCAGCCGACATGCAGGCCTTCTAAAAAATTAAGCCAAGTGGTAGTCTCGTTTTGGTCTACAGAGTGACCATTGCAGTTGTTGTTAGGGCAGTTTGTACCGCCGCCGTCGGCGTTGGTAGTGCCAAATTCCGTCGCAAACACCGCGAGACCCGCGTTTACGGCGGCAGTGACGCGGTCCCTATGCGTTTGTCTGTGCGTATTTGCGTAAAAATGCATGGAATACGCGAGATTGTTCTGAGAATCGGTTGGACGGTCGCCAGCATTGTTGAACGCATTTGGCTCTGAACTCCAATTTGGAGTACCGACTATGATAAGGTTATTACTGCCCGCCTGCCTTATCACGTTTATTATAGGCTGTACAAAGTCTCTGATATTGCTGACTGAGTTCGAGGGCAGTTGTGACCTCGGGTCCGGTTCGTTAAACGGCTCAAACAGCACGTTGGGATATTGGCCGTATTCTTGGGCGATAATTCTGAAAAAATTTTCAGCCGAGGCCCGGTGCCGGACGGAATGAGTATGCCAGTCTACAATAACATATATCCCTCTCCTTATAGCCGCCTCTATTACCGTTCTTGCCTGATTTAGCTGTCTCAGTGAGTCACCATCCGCAAATCCGGGGTTGCCGCCCCCGTGCAATTCGTTATATGACGCTACCGCGGGCCGCACGACCGAGACTCTCCAGTCGTCTACAAGCCATCCTGTAACGGGGTCTGTGTAGTAGGGTCTTCCGGTTGGCGTGTTGCCCCAAAAGAAGCTCATCCCTCTAAGCGTCACCGGCACGCTGCCGGCACCGGCGTTGTTGCTCAATATCACGCCTCTGTTGGCTACCCCGCCCACGCTCCTCGTGCCTACCCTCAACTGTCCGTATGTTGCCACGGGCGACCCTGCCGGCGCGACATATTCGTTTGGCCCCGGTATGTTGCCGATGGTAATGTTGGCGTGAGCGGCGGCCGTTATGGCGGCGACCATTAAAACCGTGCGTATTATCGCGGTGGGTCTTGTTTTCATGGCGTTTTTTCTCCTGTTTTATCTAAAAAAACGGGCGGCAGACCGCCGCCCCATACAACATTGTCAATTTATTAACCACTTAAAACTATGATTCACAGCACTAAAAAAAGGGCGGGTAAATCCCCGCCCCGTACATCAAAAACAATTACTTCACAACTCTAATCGGCGCTTGCTGCGTGATGCGCTTGCCGTTTACGTCACGAGCATCGATGCGCACAAAGTACATACCGGTCGGGATTACCGCGCTGCGGCCGAGATTGGCCGTAATACGGTTACCCGCGACATTCGAAATAGGAGCGGATGTAATTGTGCGGCCTCTCACGTTAATCAGCGAAACTCTGCCGTTTGCGATCTGCGAAGCGGCATCCCAGCTCACGTTTACCACGCCGCGGTTGTAGGACGCGCGGACGGCGGAAGCGCGAGGCGTCAGACTGTTGCCCGCGAGACGGATGGACGTTGCGTCGCCCCACTCGTCAGCGCCTACGAAGTAGACGTTGTCGATAGAGAGACTACCGTCAGTTGCGGCAGGGCCCTGAACCTTGAACTTGAGTTCGGCGAGACGCGCCGTGTTGAGTTCGTTCGCGTTCCAGCTCGAATTACCACCGGCAGCGGCAAAAGTATAAGTCTTGCCGGCGCCACGACGCCTTGTTTCAGGCTGTTGCTCAACCCACCTGGGAAGTACAAACGCGCTGAAAGGCACGAATACCGAAAACCACTCACCATCTGTAGGCTGAAGCACCGTATAGAAGACTTCGCCGTCGTCGTCGCCGGCAGGGTTGCTTGGGTTAAAAGCGCCGCCAGCGTCACGGATGTCGAAGATATCGACAAGCTCGAAGTTTACCGTAACATTACCCGTCGTCCTATACTCAAGGAAGATACCATTAAAAGCACGGGCGTTCAGGAAATCGGCTGTGTCTTCCGTGTCAGCTTTTGAATTAAACAGTTCGGTGCCGATACCCACAAACGCGGCAACTTGCTCACCATTTTCCTCGTAACCGCTGCCTAACAGGAAGTCTATATGCGCCCCAGCCGTTCCGTCTTTACCTTTATCCTTGATAACCTCAGAGTCCATGGTGAAGCCCGTACCCTCGTAATTTTCAACTAGATCGAGAATCTCTGAAGGGTCTTCATTGATCGCAACGTCATCGGCATAGACATACCAAAAATACCCTCTCGAGTTTTGCAGGGCGTCAGGCTCGCAGGCTGTCTCGACATCTTCTCCTTCATCTTCATCATAATAATAACACGTTCCGGTGAAGTCGCTACCTTCAAAATCAGCAAGTCTTTTGTTGGGGGTAGCGGGGGCGGTCACGGTGAAGTTGCAGCCTACGCAATCGTCAATGGCTCTGAAAGAAAAATTGGCGCCAACGAGGTAAACATCGTCAATAAACAGAGAGACTTCCTCACCGCGGTGGACGCTGTTGCCAACCATATTCGAGTTGAAGGCAAACTGGAGTTGTGTCACGTTTGCGGGATTAAACGTGAAGGCGCTGCCAAACCAAGCATCTTGCACGAAATCGCCGGCACTCCCGCCATTTGGCGACATATCACCACTCCCACCATTCGGTCCCGGCCACTCATGCGTCACGGCAGGGCCGGTTATGTGTCCCATGGTTTCAGGCGGCACAACGCCGCTGATTCTAAACGCGATTCTTGTCCATTCCGTGCCAACCGTAAACAGTGCCTGATAGCTATTTTCGTTTAGGTGGTCTTCTTTTCCGGGATGGCCGGTGACCATAAGGCTGGCTTCCGTCGTTGCAACCTTTACCGCCGCCGTTAGGGGTGTAACGTTACTTCTTGCCCAAAATACGATCGAGTCTACATCGGCGAAATTGGAAGCGCCCCTCATCCACTGGTTAAAACCGACATCCGCGGCATCGGACAGCATAATTCCCATACCAAAGCCAGGGTAATACTCGCTATCGGGGAGCATGGTGATGTCTACTCCGCTCGGCAGATCGGGCTGCTCTTCCGTTGGCAAAGCTGTCACGGTAAATCCACCGGATTGCCCGCTAACCCCGCCCGGGAACGAAATGTAGTCAAACCATGACCCGTAAGCGTCCGGCTCCGTTCTGACATTCGACATGAGCCGGTTATCAGAAAATACTCCCGGCACATCCACGTTCACGTAGTAGATTATGCTCGTACCAAAATTGCTATTGTTGTCCGGACGATCAAAGTCCGCCAACAGCGTCCCGTTCGGCACCTGTGCCGCCGTCCCCGCCGCCAAGGCCACTACCATCGCTCCTGCGAGCGCCCATTTGGTAAATCTGGTCATACCTTACCCCTTTCGTTTAGGTATTGTTATTTGTTAAATACAGACACAACACGCCTATATCCGCGTAATTGGGCGTTTTTTACCGCTCCGCGCCCACGACATATGAAGTATAGTATATTTCGTGTCATTCCGCAAGAGTTATTTTAAATAAAGTGAAAATATTTTTTCTCTTGTTTTTTTTCGGGATTCGACCACAGAGTCAAAATCTTTAAAATTTTTTTGGTGACGGGGCTCTGCCCCGTAACGCCCCGATACGATAGCTCCCCTGCGGTCCCCCATAAGCGGCGACCGCTTACGGGGGACATGTGGGCATACTATCGGGGTAAAATGTTAAAATCAAAACCAAAACCACCCCATCGACTTGTTTTGACTTTAGCATTACACCC
>JAITUP010000157.1 GCA_031286265.1 Chitinispirillales bacterium
CCTTTGTTGTCCCAAACATTACGGAGCGGCATCAGGGGGTTAGGCGGACCTTTTTTAAAAAAGGGTTTTAAAAAAAACGGTAAAATCTTATGAGACGCCAGTGATATTTTTTCTAAAAAAACACAAAAACGGAGCCGCAGCGCCACGCGTAACATATATATTAACGGTATGACGAAGAAACTTCCTCTCAAATTGCTCTTGAAAATGGCGGCAAAATCTCTGTGCAAACGCCAGGTTATAAAAACGGCCAAACCGCTTGAACCGATCGATGGCAAGAAATCACCTCTGTACATCGTTTCGTTGACCTCTTACGGGAAACGCCTTGCCACCGACGCGCCTTTTGCGATAGCCACATTGCTCAATCAAAGCGTCAAACCGGATAGAGTTATCTTGTGGGTCGCGAATGAAGACAGGGGCAATGTCCCGAAAATTATGGAAAAATTGACGGAAAAGGGGCTTGAAATACGCTACTGCGAAGATACGCGGTCTTACAAGAAACTTATCCCGTCAATTGAAAATTTTCCAAATGATAACATAATCACCGCAGACGACGATATTTTTTATCCGCAAAACTGGCTTGAACAGCTATTGGCGGAGCATCGAAAAAGCGCCGGAAAAATAATCTGTCATCGCGCTCACGGAATAAAGGTGGATGGAAATCACAACCTACTTCCATACGATGATTGGGTCAAGTGCATTGAGCCTAACGCCCAGCAGTCGGAGATGCTGTTCCCAACCGGCGTTGGTGGAATACTATACCCCTTTGGCAGTCTATCTAAAGATGTCACGAACAAAGCGCTATTCACAAAACTGGCGCCATACGCCGACGATATCTGGTTTTGGGCGATGGCGGCAATCAACAAAGAATATTTTGGCAACGAAAATCCATATATAGTCGTCGAAAACAGTTGCACAAAAACCCTATTCTATGTCAACATACTGCAACAGCTAAGCGGAAACGCCCTATGGAACTACAACCGCTCACAAGGCGGAAACGACAAACAACTAACCGCCGTCATCAACCACTACCCACAAATCAAAGAACGTCTAAAAAAAAATCATATCGTCCTGTGCGCCTCAACCCCTTCGACATAAATCGCGCTATAGGGTCTCGACGGGCACAAATGCTCACAAGCCCCGCAACCAGTACAACGGTTCACATCTATCATCGGGATTTTCAGCGATTCTGAATCGTTTGCGTCCCTCGGGATTCGGGTTATTGCCGCGGTGGGGCACACGCGCTCGCAGAGGTCGCAATTTACGTTATCTATATTGACTACACACAAGTCTCTGTTCCAGATCGCATAGCCAATTTGTATCGATGATTTTTCCGCGCTTGTTATAGGGCGGATCGCGCCTGTGGGGCAGATTCGCGCGCATCTGACGCATTCGGGGCGGCAGTAGCCGCGCTCGAACGACATGTGCGGTTGCATAAAACTCGATAGTTCGCTTGATGGGCGCAATACGTTGTTTCTGCAAGTGGATACACAAAGTTGGCAACCCGTACAACGCCTGCGGAAATTTCGAACGTTGTCGGCTCCGGGCGGGATAATTTGTGTTTTGCGGCTTGCGGCTCTCTTGTCTTCAATCGAGGCGAGGCCGCCGTCGAAATCGTAGGTGCGGACGGCAAGGGCGCGGGTGATGAAGCCGGCCGCAAGCATAGCGGTGCCGGTAATCAGGCCGCGGCGTGCGGAACCTTCAATCGTCAGTTGTTTATTGGCGATTGATGAGTTATCCGCGCCGCCTATTGTTTTAACACCTGAACATTTTGTGTAATGGACGGCTTTTTTGGGGCAACGGTCTATACAGTTAAAACATGCTACGCAACGGGTATAATCGATCACTCTGGCGGTCGAGTCTATGCACCCCGCCTTGCAGTTTTTGGCGCAGATAGCGCATCCGACACATTGATTTTTGTCGATGCGCAGTTTTACTAATGAAAATTTTGATAGGAAACCGAGAAACGTTCCTAGCGGGCAAACGCCGTTGCAGTAACCGCGGCCGCTTTTCCACGCGAAGGCGCCGATTACCACGAGGGTCAGCACGGCAATAACAAGCGCTGGCATACTTTTTATCCATATGTCAACGGTATAAAACGCGTAGCTACCCGCACGCTCGGCAAAACCGGCAAGGATGTTGTTGGCGTATTTATACAGAGGTCCGGCAAGTTGCGATACCATCCGCCCATATGCGCTGTACGGTTCAAGTAATACGGGTACAACGCTGATTCCGGCGACCGCCGCTAACGCGAATACCGCGAGTATGGCGTAGCGCGTAACAACAAGCGGCTTGCGCGGCGGACGGTATGAAAACCGATTTTTTTTCAAGAGGCCGGCGATCCGCGAAACCTTGTCTTGGAAAAGCCCAAGCGGGCAGATTACCGAGCAGTAGATACGCCCAAGGAAGAGCGTTATCAATATCAGCCCGATAACAACCGCGAGGTTGACGGCGAGTATTGCCGGGAAGAACTGCATTTTGGCAGTCCATCCCAAATAACGATGTACCGTCCCCGTATAGTCGAGGAACAGAAGCGTAACGGCGATAAGAAAAAATGCCGCGGCGGCAAAACGTAATTTTTTTAGCATGTTAATGTCCTCTCTACACTTCAACCCTCAACGATTCCACAAACTCGCTAATCCGCCTCATCTCCCGCGGGATATTTATCCTTTGCGGGCAAGGCTGGATTTGCGTACACAGGTCGCAGTTGATGCACCTGTTTGCCTGACGCAACGGCGATACGCTGCGGTCCATCCCTACCAAAAACGCGCGGCGGGCGCGCTTGAAACCGTCGCTCTGCCTGTCAACCGGATAGTTACCCTCGTTCATGCTGCGATTGTAGTGCATGAAAACCTCCGGGATGTCGATACCATAAGGGCAGGGCATACAATATTGGCAACTTGTGCAGAGGATGTTGCGGTGTTGCAGCATAACCTCCATAACGTCTCCAAGCAGCATATTTCTCTCGCTGTCGGTGAGCGGCGTTATCGGTGAATATGTGCATATATTGTCTTGCAGGTGATCCATGAATGTCATGCCGCTTAGAACCGTGGTTACGTTTGGGAAGTCGCCGGCGAACCTGAGCGCCCAAGACGCCGCGCTCGCTTCGGGGTCGGCCCGCACCATGTGTTCCCTCGCCCTATAGTGCGGCGCGGCAAGACCGCCGCCTAAAACAGGCTCCATAATCCATATAGGGATGTTTTTCTCGGTAGCTATATCATACTGGTGCTGCGCGTTTACGTTGGTGCGCCCGGGTCCAAGCACATTGCCCCAGTCAAGATAGTTTAACTGTATCATTACAAAATCCCAATCGTACCGGCCGCATAAATATTCAAAAAAATCGCCGTCGCCGTGAAACGACCAACCCAAATTTTTAATACGCCCCGCTTCTTTCTCCTCCATCAAAAAATCAAGCATACCGTTATTGATATAACGTTCTTGAAACATTTCGTGATTGCCTACATTGTGTACAAAATAGTAGTCGATGTAATCAACTTGCAGGTCTTCAAACGATTTGTGATACATCGCGAGTGACGCCTCGCGGCTTCTCATTTGCGGGCGCATGTTGGACAGCTTAGTGGCTATGAAAAATTTATCGCGCGGATGCCTTGAAAGCGCTTTCCCCGTAGCTACTTCGGAAAAACCCTTGCAGTAGACCGGCGCCGTATCAAACACGTTCACCCCGTGCGCGATGGCATAGTCAACAAGCTCGTTGATTGCTTCCTGATCAAGATCGTTGGTATCGGGCTGCGATTCCCCCCGCTTCCGGGCCACCCGCGGCAAACGCATCATACCGAAACCGAGGAGCGATAGCTTGTTGCCGTTTTTGGGGTCTGTACGATGGCTCAATTTACCCATCGGCACATCCCGCCTTCTTCCGGCGGGTATCCCGCCCCCGTCCGGTCCGCATCCGCTGCCGATAGCGGCAAGCGCGGCGCCGGCGCCGACCATTTTCATAAAATTCCGGCGATTGACACCGCCGCACGGCATGATGTCGTCATCCGATACATCGTCAAACGAGGCATCGGATACACCAGATGGCATGTTGTTCTGCGCATTATCCATAAACATCAATCCCAAAATTAAATAGTCCTATGTGTCCGAGTCAAATCCCGTTCCATAATAATCTAATATTTTGACGGAAGTATGTCAATAAAAAAATCAACTTTTAAAAAGTTTATTAAAAATTTGACCTTTCGTTGGGATGAAGATGTATTATATTTGTTTGGTATAGCACCCTGATCTAAAGTATTTCGGAGTCAGCCCGATCATGCGCAAACCCAAACAGTTTTTCAACATCGCCGGTCCGTGCATACCGGACAAACACTATATGCTTGACCCGTTTCGCGGCATCAACGATGAATTGACGGATCCTAAGGGCGGAATACCGGAGTTCGTCAGAAAAATAGAAGCCCATGTTCATAATCAGGGCTTAACGGAAAAATCATGGGATGAGAAGGTTTATATGAATGAAGAAATCATAGGTGGAAAGAGGGTGGTGGCGGGGTGCTGAAAAAATTTCCATTTCTCGCTTTCTGCTGGGTCGGCTTCGCGTTGATCGTAGCTTGCGGACTATTGCTCCTGTATTTGACCTACCCGCGTCTCGTCTCGATTGGCGGCTGGGCGGTGTTTGCCCCGCTTGCGATTATCGGCATACAGGCCGCCGTCCTCGGCGTCGGGCTCGCGCTCCTTACCGCCACATCGCTTTCAGGCGTGGATTTCCTGTATGTGTACGGCCGCCGCTCGGTAACGGTGAGGATGTTGTTTCCCGTCGCGTTGTTTCTTGCCAAGCTGATACGCTATGACCGCATGAAGCTGATGGCCTCATTCGTCGAGGTCAATAATTCACTGACGGTCGCCCGATCGGCGCGGATAAAGGGCGAGCGCATCCTTGTTTTGTTGCCGCATTGCCTGCAGATAGACATCTGCCAGAGAAAGGTGACGGGCGATTTGACAAACTGCCTGCGCTGCGGGAAGTGCCCGGTGGGGGAGTTCATAGAAATGGGGGAGAAGCACGATTTGAAGATAGAGGTCGTCAACGGCGGTACATTAGCCCGTCGGCGTGTGGCGATGTGGAAGCCGCAAGGCATTATCGCGGTGGCGTGTGAGCGCGATCTAACGCTCGGCATATTAGACGTCATCCCGATTCCCGTCTATGGCGTGATAAGCGACAGGCCCCACGGACCCTGTATCAATACAAATGTCGATATGAAGATGGTCGATGAGGCCATAAATTTTTTCAAAAAAAACAGATAAAGGAGACATTATAAAAATGATTGACCTGCACGAAACGATCTCGGAGTTCTCCGACGAAAAATTACTCGAAAAATATGCGGAACGCTCGGAATACACCGAAGAAGCCGTCAAAATATACGAAGCCGAAATTGCAAAGCGCGGCTTGGATCCAGACGCTGAAACGGAAACGGAGGAGCAGGCGGAAGCGGCCACCAAGATCGGCTCCGCCATGGTGAAGACTCTTAATCGCGAGAATTTTGAGTCTATAGGACGCTATTTTTCAAAAGTAGACATAATGACCGCCAACGCCATATTGAGAGACAGCAACATCACCTACATCGTAGAAAAACACAAGGACGACGACAATCTCTACGACATCCTCGTATACAAAAACCACGACGTTCCGCGCTCCCGTTTGGGTGAGTTACTCTTCCCCGGATTGCATCGTGGGGATTACGAGGTCGACAAGGCAATGAACGCGCTAACGCTCGCGCAGACGCTGATCGAGGAACATTTTGAAGCGGGAAGCGATAATCGCCACGTCCTGCGTAAATCGGATATCGTAGACCGGATAAAATCGTTTAGCCCCTACGATATAAAGCTTTGCGACAAGTCGGCAAACGAGCCGCTCGACGTAGATTTTGAAAATCGCGAAAAAGCGGAGCTCATCAAACTTGCCGAGATGCTTTTGGATGAAACGGATCGGATAGAAGAAGAAACGGGCCGCATAGTATTCTTCCACGACAGCTTGGAAACGCTCATCGGCAAGCTGAAAAACGGCGGCGACATAACGAGAACGGATTTTCTGGCAATTCTCGAAATCTGTCAAATATACTGCGACGACCCACGCTACAACCCAGCCTTAAACAGCATAGCGGCGTCGATATTAGATTTTTTCTGGAACGATGTCGTGCAATAAATCAGGAGGCGCCGATTAGGATTTACGCTTTCTTACCGATGCCTTTTTTTCTTTTGAGGATTGCTTCTAGGTGCTCCACATCGATTAAATCTTGCGGGCGGCCGGTTGCTTTCTTGTTTTCGATTAAGTCAGAAATTGAAATCAACGGGATATTGATTCCGTCGGCTTCAATGTTTTCGATGTTTCGGAATGCTTCTTCGAATTTTACACCGACTGTCGCTGTGATGATGTCAATTCGTATCGGCGCAACTCCAATTTGAAAAATAGTACCCTCTTTTTCAAAATCTTCCGCTGTAATCTCGTGCATCGGCGCTCCGAATTTTTCGAGCGCTTTCACAATGCGGATAGCATTTGCGGGGTTCGCCCAAACCCACAAATCCAAATCCTTAGTTAACCTCGTATATCCATAAATAATCACTGCCGTCCCGCCAATTACAATAAATTGTACTTTCTCTTCGTTAAAAATACGTATCATGTCCTTAAAATCACTTTTAGATAACAACTCCGTTATTTCGTTCATATATTTCCCTCCGCCATTCTCTCCGCCCAGGATGTTTTTTTGGCGACATTTCTTTGTATCGGTTTGGAAAAGTCAATTGTTCCTCCACAAAGCATGGTAGCAAACGGAACAAAGTCCCAAAATGCATCCCAGCACTCCTGCGGGGTACCATCCGTAATAGCCATATTTTCTTCTTTGAAATTCGGCGAATCCATGCGCAGCTTTTTTACCGTCATCGTTTGCCTTCTTCTTTCCGCCCTTTCCCTCATTTCCTGATCCATATCCACTCCAATAATGTTTTGCCGGTTCCACAATCTTCAATCGACATCTCAGTATAAAATATAATATATTCCAAGCATAAAAAGCATGTTTTTTAAGGATTATAGTAGTTCCACTTTAAGCTAGCGCCTACATTGCCCAACGACTGCACGTTGCTCCGTAATGTCGCCGGATAGCGCAGATGCCATTTTAAAGTGGAATGACTATATCTATTACATCCTCCGTCTCCAAAAAAGATTTAAACCCAGATTGTCCATTAGGCTGATGTTCTAGTAAAAATATGCCGAAAGCCCGTCATCGCGAGCGAAGCGCGGCGATCTGTTGGCTTGTAACATCAAAATCAAAATAAAAGTCAAAGTCAAAATCTTTAAAAGCTTTTTAAAATCTTTTGGGGACGGGGCTCATAAGTTCCCTCTTTCAATCAAGCGGCAGGATGTACACTGTACATCCTCACTCACTTCGAGCATAGCCTATCATCCGTAACGCCCCGATACGATAGCCCCCCCTGCGGTCCCCCATAAGCGGCGACCGCTTACGGGGGACATGTGGGCATACTATCGGGGTAAAAATGCTAAAATCAAAAACAAAATCACACCAACGACTTGTTTTGACTTTAGCATTACACCCGACCGTAGGGTTTTAGGATACGGGTTTTAGCGTAAGTCGGTTTTAAAATGGGGGCGTTACGGGAGATAGACTATGCTCGAAGTGAGTGAGGGTGTACAGTGTACACCCTGCACTATGATTGAAAGAGGAAACTTTGAGCCCCTGTCACCAAAAAAGAATTTGATT
>JAITUP010000175.1 GCA_031286265.1 Chitinispirillales bacterium
GCTGTAGATGAGGGAGAATAAGTATATAAGAAGAAAATGAATAAGACAACGATGGTGCAGGAGAAGGGAAGGGGGTGGGGGGGGGGGGGGGGGGGGGAGGGCCAATTTTGGCTGATGAGATTGCCAGTTAGACAAAATGGTATTTTCGAAGCGTTAGTGGTCGATTTTAGACCAAAAAACACGGCGGTCACAAAGATGCAACATATAATCATAAATGGCGCATTAATCAACACAAACTGTTCCATAATATCCTTAACTTTCCAGTAACTTGTTTTGACTTTAGCACTTAGACCCCCCGTTTATGCCTGGAGGGGCTGTTGCAAAAGCCGTCATTGTAGGCGATACATCGGGGCGTTAGGGGGCAGAGCCCCATCCCCAAAAAAACACCAACACGAAAAACCAATATAAATTATTGTCGTCACAAAAAGCAACTTTTTAAAAAAATGTTATTTTTTTTGTTTAGCGATATAAAAACGTATGAAATTTAAGATTTTATTAAAAAACAAAAAAGTTGACATTCTCTGTTGATTTGTAGTATTTTATCCAGTATGAAGCGATTACTCCCCATAGGCATTCAAGATTTCGCAAGTATCCGCGAACGTGGTTTTGTTTATGTAGATAAGACCGCGCGTATCCACGAATGGCTGATCGGCTCCGATAAGCCGTTTTTTCTGTCTCGCCCGCGGCGCTTCGGGAAGTCGCTTTTGTGTTCGACGCTGGAAGCGATTTTTGAGGGCCGTCGTGAACTGTTCGGCGAAATTGCGGGGCGGCCGGCTTTGGCTATCGACTCGCTTGAATGGGAGTGGAAGAAACATCCGGTAATCAGGATAGACTTGAATCCGGGTAACTATATGGAAAACGGGCTAGAGACGCTTAATTCAACGCTTTCGCGTCAATTAAGGGTGGCGGCGGAGAAGTATGGGGTAATTCTTGAGGATAATGATTGCGCCAACCGGTTTGCAAGTCTGATACAAAAAACCAGCGACAAAGTCGGTGAACGGGCGGTGGTTATCATCGACGAATACGACAAACCGCTCTTAGAAACCATAAATGATCCTGTCGGCAATGAAAAAATCAGAGATGAGCTAAAGGGATTTTACGGTACCCTCAAATCTTCCGACGAGCACCTGCGCTTTTTGCTTCTGACCGGCGTAACAAAATTTGCCAAGGTGAGCGTGTTTTCTGATTTGAATCACTTGATTGACCTGACTCTCAATCCGCGCTATGCCGACATTTGCGGTTTGACGGAGGAAGAGGTGCAGCAAAATTTCGAGCCGGAAATAGCGGCGATTTTAGAAGAGGGCGGCATAAAACGTGAAGAATATTTGGATAATCTGCGCCGATATTACAATGGCTACAGGTTTTCCAAAAAACCGCTTAAAATATACAACCCTTTCGGACTGTTGCAACATTTTGACCAAAACGGTGAATTTGCCCCTTACTGGTACGAAACCGGCACGCCTACTTTTTTGATAAAATTAGTCACCGAACAAAAAATTAATATCCTCAGCCTGAATGATATGCGGGTCGGTCACAGGGATTTTCGCGGATACGATGTCGAAAATATGAAAGCGGAGCCGATACTCTACCAAAGCGGTTACCTGACGATAAAAGATTACAACGATGAATTAAATATCTACACTCTCGATTTTCCGAATGTCGAAGTGCAATCCTGCTTCGCGAAATCACTATTAGATCACTACCTGCTATCGTCAAACGAAACCGCCGATGCTCTGAACATCCGCCTCTTGGAAACGATGTTCAAAGGCGAAATTGAAGAAGCTGTAGACACTTTGCGCCGATTCTTAGCCGCGATACCGTACGATATAATCGAAAAGACCGAAAATTACTATCGGACAGCCATACACCTCATATTCAACATATTAGGTCTCAACTGCCGCTCCGAAGTACACACATCGGACGGACGGATGGACTCGCTTGTCGAAATGAAAAATTTCATCTACTGCTTTGAGTTCAAATTAGACAAAACGGCAGACGAGGCGCTTGCGCAAATTGACGAAAAAAAATATCTCTTGCCGCTGATGGGAAAAGGTAAAAAGATGTTCAAGGTGGGAGTGAATTTTGATAGTGAAACGAGGAATATCGGGGAGTGGAAGTATGTAGAAGTCGATAGTTGAGGCCAAAGAGAAAAGGGGTACACGGTAATCCCGCGCACCCCTTGTACTTCCTGTTTGACTTGTTGCACTATTGCATTTAACGCCTGCCGCCCCGTGCCGCGGGTCTCGCCGCCGCCGGCCTTGCCGCTGGAACCGGTCGTCTGGCCAATTCGGCTTTCATCGTACTGTCTAAGCTGTTTACTTTAGCTTCGAGAGCCGCTTTTTCGCCTTCCAGTTTGGTGATTTTTTCGTTTGCGGTCTGTATTTCCTGCTTGTACTCTGCCCTAATTTCTTCTTTAGCGGCGTTGATTTTCCCGGAAGCGCCGCCCAAGACCATCGAAAGCGCTACCGCTACCACAACGCTTGCCGCCGCCGCTATGACATGGCCCTTACACCCGCCGCCAGCCTTTTTCGGGAAATCGTCATCGTCGTCGTCGGCGGAGCCGTCGTCCTCCGCCTCGGCCTTAACTTTCTTAGGCTTGGGCGTTTTTTCCGCTTTCTCTTTCTTAGCGCCGCCCGCTGTGAGCGCGGCCGCACCCTCTGCGGCGCTCCAAAAGGCGTTGTTCTTCTCATCGCGCCTGCAAGCGACGAGATTGGCCTGAGTAAGCGTGTTGAGAGTCTTTTCAACAAACTCCTCATCCATTTTTAGAGCGATGGACATGTCAAAAGCATCATGCTCGCCGCCTTTTTTTAACAGGTAACCCAAAACCTTTTTGACCTTGGCATCCATGGAGGATAGCTCCTTTCTTGAATATGTTCCACAAAATTCACACACACATACAATATAATGTACGGAAATTGTAAAATCAATGTCAAAACTAAAACATTACATCACCACGACAACTTCATGCGCCCCGCCGTCCGTAAACGCGGGTATGATGTTCCCGTCTACCGCTTTCCCATCCACCGTCAAGCTCTTCACGCCCTTGCAGACGCCGCTTTCGTTTTTGACGGTGATGTTGTAGGTTGCCCCGCGGTATTTTCTTACGGCGGTGAAACCTTTCCAGCTCGCCGGAATGCACGGGTCGATTATCAGCCCGTCGTAGTCTGGGCGGACGCCTAAAATCCATTGCGAGATCGTCACGAAGTTCCACGCGGCCGTTCCTGTCAGCCACGAGTTTTTCGCCTCGCCGTGGCGCTTCGCGTCTTTACCGGCGATCATCTGCGGATAGACATAGGGTTCCATACGGTGCAGTTCGCTGTATTTTTCTTCCCTGTACGCGGGCGTTATTTTGGTATAGTGCTCAAACGCATGTTCACCCTGGCCCAAAATCGTCTCTGCGATGATGATCCACGGGTTGTTGTGACAGAAGATACCGGCGTTTTCCTTGTATCCCGGAGGATAGGAGGTAATTTCGCCGATGTTGACATGGTATTTTGTGTATGCCGGGTTGACCAGTACAAGGCCGTGCTCGCTGTCGAGATATTTTCTTGCCGACTCGATCGCTTTGGCGGCGTAACCCTCTTCAAGGCCGATCTTCGCCATGACGCAATAACCTTGCGATTCAATGAAAATTTTACCTTCCTCGCACTCTTTGCTGCCGATTTTTTGGCTTGAGTTATCGTAGGCGCGCAGAAACCACTCGCCGTCCCATCCTTTTTCCATCACGGTCTTACGCATATCGTCGATATGGCCCGCGGCTTTGGCCGCCTCGTCTTTCTTCCCGAGTTTTTCAAGAATTCTGACATACTCCTCGCCAATACAAACGAACATTCCGGCGATCATCACAGACTCGGCGGTTTTGCTGTCTATGTCCGGGTTTGTGTATGTTTGGAAAGATTCATCGGGCGTGGTTGAGAAACAGTTCAGGTTCAGGCAGTCGTTCCAGTCTGCCCGTCCGATGAGCGGCAGTTTGTTTGGGCCCCGGTTATTGACGACGTGGTAGAACGACGCCGTCAGGTGGTCGAGCAACGGCTTCGCGGTCGCGGGGTTGTTGTCGAACGGTGTCGATTCGTCCAAAATTCCCCAGTCGCCCGTTTCCTTGATATACGCGGCAACGGAGTAAATCAGCCAGAGCGGGTCGTCGTTGAAATTCCCGCCTACTTCGTGATTCCCCTTTTTAGTGAGCGGCTGGTATTGATGATACGCGCCGCCGTCTTCAAACTGGGTTGAGGCCAAGTCTATAATGCGTTGACGCGCCCTGTCCGGCAGTTGATGTACAAACCCGGCAATGTCCTGATTTGAATCGCGGAAGCCCATGCCGCGGCCGATACCGGATTCAAAGTATGACGCGCTGCGGGACATGTTGAACGTGACGATACACTGGTATTGATTCCATATATTCACCATGCGGTCAAGTTTTTCGTCGTGGCTTTTGACCGTGTAGCGCGAGAGGAGATCATCCCAAAAAGCCTTCATTTCGCCCATTGCCTTGTCGACGGCTTCGGGCGTTGAGAACTTTTGGATCATTTCTTTCGCTTTTTTCTTGTTGACGACGGTTTTGGCTTTTGGGTCTTCCCACTTGTCTTCGCCGTTTTCGACGTATCCGAGAAGGAACACTAATTCCGTCGATTCACCGGCTTCGAGCGTGATGTCGAAGCTGTGTGACGCTATGGGGCTCCAGCCGTCGGCTACGGAGTTGGTCGATTTGCCGTTAATTACCGCTTCCGGGTTTTCGAATCCGTTGTAGCGGCCGGTGAAGCTGTCGCGGTCGGTGTCTAACCCCGTCACCGCCCTGTTTACCGTGTAGAACGCGAGGTGGTCGCGTCTTTCGCGGTATTCGGTTTTGTGGTAGACGGTCGATCCGTCTATTTCCACTTCGCCGGTGTTCAGGTTGCGCTGGAAATTGGTGAAGTCGTCGTGCGCGTTCCAAAGGCAGAACTCTACCATTGAGAAGAGCGTAAATTTTTTCTGTTTGCCGGACGTGTTTGTCAGTTTGACTTTTTGCACCTCGCCGGTAAAGTTCATCGGCACAAAGAACAGCGTTTCAACTTCAAGCCCGCCCCGGCTGCCGTGGATGATTGTGTAGCCCATCCCGTGACGGCACTTGTAGGCGTCAAGGTCTTTTTTGACCGGTTTCCAGCCGGGAGACCACACGTCACCGCCGTCGTTGATGTAGAAGTAGCGCCCGTTCATGTCTATGGGCACGTTGTTGTAGCGGTAACGCGTTATCCTGCGCAGGCGTGCGTCTTTGTAGAAGCAATATCCGCCGGCGGTGTTGGATATAAGCGAGAAGAAGTCCTGATTCCCTAAATAGTTAATCCAGGGATGCGGTGTTTGCGGTTCGGTTATGACGTATTCCCTCGCCGCGTCGTCGAAATGGCCGTATTTTTTGCCCATTTTCGGTTCTAACTCCTGTTTTATGGGTGGTTTTTTATTAGGTTAATTTCTTTATTTGCCTGAAATGTTACAACACAGTATTGTAATATAGTTGATGTAAAGGAACGGAAAGCAAAAAACATTATTTTTTTTGTATTTTATGATTTTGCGATGGCGCGTATATACTATATTTATCTCGCGATCTCCGCAGGGGCTGAATAAATATGACGCGCGGGGCGGAGGCAAACGACGCGCGGACGGATGAACGCGGGTTGGGTCTTGTGTTAAAGCATCAATTAACTCCTGCGCGACGCCGTCCGGCAACATCACTGTTCTAAGTGCAGTTGTCGGGCGGCGTCGCGCAGGAATTAATTCTGGGATTAATAATATTATGATTGGAAAAATGGAACTTTTCGTAGCGTGGCGCTACTTGCGCGGCAAACGCAAAATCGGCTTTGTCTCGTGGATTACATACATTTCGGCCGCGGGTGTCTGCCTCGGCTCGTTTGTGCTCATCATCGCGCTTTCGATCGCCAACGGGTTTGAAACGGAGGTGCGCGAACGCATCACCGGCACGCTTGCGCATGCCAAGATCATGCCATACCGCGGCCAGATAGACAACTACGAGTCCCTGCGCCGGACCGTCCTCAACCACCCGCAGGTAGTGGCTGCCTCACCGTTCATCACCGGCAAGGGCGGCGTCGAACACGATAACCAGCAGGAAGGCGTAATAATAAACGGCATCGATCCGACGCTTGAGATTGATGTGACCGATGTCCACAGATCGATAATCGACGGTTCTTTCAACCTCGATACCCTTCTCTCGACCCGCGGGCGCCGGTTTCCGGGGATATTGATAGGAAGCGGGCTGGCCAACAGGATGTCTATACGCGACAGATCCGAAATCGTACTCTATTGCCTGCCAATGAGCGAGGGCGGGATGTCTGACCCCACACCCAAGATGGGGCGGTTCGTCGTGTCTGGGATTTTTGAAACGGGCATGTACGAATACGACCTCAATCTCGTCTATATATCGCTCGAATCGGCCAAAAACATGCTCAATATGACAGGGGTCGAGGGAATACAAATCAAAACTACCGACATGTTCAAAGCCGACAGGATCGCGCAGGATGTGAGAGATTACCTTGGCGGCCCCCCTTTCTACTATGTGACGGACTGGCAGAGCCAGAATCGGTCGCTATTCCAGTGGATGAAGCTTGAGCGGCTTATCATTTTTATCGTGATTTCGCTTATCATGGTAGTCGCCGCGTTCAACATTATATCGTCGCTAATAATGGTGATTCTCGAGAAGCGTAAGGAGATAGGCATACTGATGGGCATGGGCGCGTCGACGGGGTCGGTGATGCGCGTGTTCATGTTCAACGGGGTCGTGGTGGGCTTTTTAGGCTCGACGATAGGGACTACGCTCGGCGCCCTGCTCGGATATACGCAGCAGCGCTGGCAGTATATCCCGATACCCGGCGACCTCTATTTCATCACCACCCTGCCGATGCAGATAAGCGCGTTCGATATCGCGGCGGTTTATATCGCCGCAAACATAATATGCTGGGCGGCTACGCTGTATCCGGCAAGACAGGCGGCGGCGATGTTGCCGGCGGAATCGATACGATATGAATAAGAAAAAAGGCTTATTATGGAATTAATGGTTGACGTAAAAAATTTGAGCAAACGATTCAAAGACGACGCCGGCATCCTCGACGTTCTCACGGACGTTTCGTTTTCCGTGGAGGCCGGGGAAATGATCGCCCTCGTCGGGATATCGGGGTCGGGCAAAACAACGCTGTTGCAGATACTCGGCGGGTTAGACAAGCACGATGGCGGTGAAGTCGTCGTGGGCGGGAAAAATATTGACAAAATGAACGCGCGGGAATTGGCGGCGTTCAGAAATAAAAGCATCGGTTTCGTCTTCCAGTTCCATCACTTGCTGCCAGACTTCACCGCGGTAGAAAACGTACTTATCCCCGGGCTGATTTCCGGAAAAAGCAGAAAAGAATGCCTGAAACGCGCAACGGAATTATTAGGAATATTCGATCTGTCAAAACGGCTCGGCCACTACCCGACAGAGCTCTCCGGCGGCGAACGCCAGCGCGTAGCCTTAGCAAGGGCAATGTTCAACGAGCCGACGTTAGTATTAGCCGATGAACCCACCGGCAACCTCGACAGAGCAAACGGCGAACGCCTGTTGGAATTATTCGAAAAGGCAAACAAAGAGCTAAACCAAACTTTCGTAATAGCCACCCACAACAGCCGCCTGAGCCTTGGAATGAACAGAGTATTGTATTTAGACGATGGAAAGATAGTCAACACAAACGAGCCGATTACAGTTGCGGATGAGTGGTAGATGAAAAAATAAGGTTTTAAAAGGTATCATTAAATAATGAACATCAATATAGATTTAGGCAATCGTTCTTATCCTATATATATAGGCGCCGATACATCCGGCAACTTCCCCGCGTTCTACAAAGACCAATACAAAAATCGCAAATGCGCAATCGTAACCAACAACACTATCGCCTCGATTTACTCGTCATACATAAACACCCTGAAAACGGAACTCGGCTGCCCCGTCCACACCATGCCCGACGGCGAAAAATACAAAACCATAAACACCTGGTCCGCTATTCTTGACGATCTCCTCGCTTTCCGCCTCGACCGCAAGAGCGTGGTCGTTGCCCTTGGCGGCGGCGTGGTCGGCGATATGGCCGGGTTCGCGGCGGCATGTTTTATGCGCGGGATTGACTATATACAGATACCGACGACGCTCCTCGCGATGGTTGACTCGAGCGTCGGCGGCAAGACCGCCGTCGACCACCCGCTCGGCAAGAACCTGATCGGCGCGTTCCATCAGCCGACGGCGGTTTGGATAGACACCGATTTTTTGAAGACGCTTCCGCGCCGCCAGTATGTCGCGGGTTATGCCGAGGCGTTCAAATACGCGTTTATCGGCGGGGGCGAGATGTTTGCGTATATGATGAATAATAAGGACGCGCTCCTCCGCGCGGAGCCGGAGCCGCTGCTCGAAAGCATCAGGAGGGGCGTTCGTATCAAGGCCGATATTGTTAGTCGAGACGAAAAAGAGGCTGGTGTCCGCGCGCTGCTTAACTTTGGGCATACGTTTGCCCACGCGCTTGAGAGTTACTACGGTTTTGAAGGGCTGCTTCACGGCGAGGCGGTTCTTTGGGGGATGCTCTGCGCCGTCGAGCTCGCTAAAGTATCCGGCGCGTTGCCGCCGCAACACTGGGATGCGCTTGACCGCGTTATGGACGGGCTGCCCCTACCGCCGCTGCCGTCGCCGCCCGAAGTAAGCGCGGTGTATGCCGCGATGTTTGCCGATAAAAAGACGGAATTGGGCGAATTACGCTTTATTTTGCCGATATTACCGGGAATGTCGGAGGTCAGAGGCGGGGTGAGGGAGCGTGATATTTTGGGAACGCTTGAAAAAGTTTTGCACGTTTGAAAAAAAAATGTGTTTTGAAAAAAAAATATATGTACGTTTATGTACGTATATTATATTTACCATAACCGACATGGCGCGGAGGGGAGCTGCGGCACGCTTCTCTCGGACGTGTTGGGCGTATCTGTTTAGTCGTAAATTTTATAATGTTGAAATTGGAAACCACTTTTTAACGCGGAGGTTTTTTGTGAACAAGAAGTTTGAGAGGTTGGCAGTTTTTGCTTTGACAGCAATCACAGTCGTAGTCATGTCCGGTTGTACGAAACCGCCCCCCCCTGATTCGCCGCCGCCTCCACCGGAGCCGGAGCCGATAGAACGTGTAGAACCGGTTCCGCCGCCGCCACCGCCGCCGCCACCACCGCCGCCGCCGCCACCGCAGGTGGATGTTGAGGGCCTCGTGCGTGCCGCGCTGGCAGTAATCTACTTTGATTATGACAAGTCGAACCTGAAGCCGGAAGCGGTTAACGCGCTCGGAAGGCTCGGCGGGATATTGCGCGAACATACAAGCGTGCGTCTGATGGCCGAGGGCCACGCCGACGAGCGCGGAACGTCCGCATACAACATGGGTCTTGGAGAATCCAGAGCCCGTTCAGTACGTGACTATTTGGTTTCTTACGGCATCGGCGCCGACAGGCTCCAGATAACGTCCTTCGGTAAAGAGCGTCCCGTCCGCCCGAACTGTGGCGGCGACGAAAACTGCCACGGCATGAACAGAAGGGTAGAGTGGAGAATGCTGTCGTTCTAATTGAGACGTGAAGTAATAAATAGGGCGGGCCAAATATGGCTCGCCCTACTGCTGTGTAATTCTCGCCGTTCCGCGGCTATGTGCCGAAATAATCAGAATTGAAAAAATGTAAATATTATGCCATATCATATATGGTAAAGGAAGGGGGCATTGAATGAGGATTAGAAAGCGGGTTATATCGGGATTAGCGCTCATATTGGTCGCCGTGATTCCCGGGTGGGCGCAGTTTAGCGGTACCGGTGCGGGTACGCCGGGAGATCCGTACATTATTGAAACGGCGGCGCAATTAAACGAGGCGCGCAACGATTTAGCCGCTCACTACAGATTGAACGCCGATATCGATTTGGGTGTCGCGCCCTATAATACCGGCCAGGGATGGGTGCCGATTGGCGGAAGCGGAAGCCCGACACCGCCTTTTACAGGCACGTTCGACGGAAATGGGCATACTGTAGCAGGGATGTATGTCAACAGGATAGCCGGCTACGTCGGACTCTTCGGTTATCTCGAGGCGCCCGGTATAGTAATGAATGTGGGAATGGTGAACGTGAATATCAATAGCATCGGTAGCGGCGGCACTTCTTTCAACAACTATATCGGCGGGCTGGTAGGAACCAACGCGGGAACGATTGATAATTGCTACGTTACGGGAACGATAACCGCCCCCACCAAAAACAATGTCGGCGGGCTGGTAGGAAATAATTATTCAGGCGGTACGATAAAAAACAGCTACTCCGCGGCCAATGTGACGGGCGCCGACCATGTCGGAGGTGTGGCCGGGCAGCAAAATGGCGGCAGGATGGAAAATTGCTACGCCATAGGAACGGTAACCGGCAACAGCGGCGTTGGCGGGTTGGTGGGATGGAATGTGGCTCCCGCGTCGCAAAATTTTATTGAAAACAGCGCCGCGCTCAATTCGAGCGTTAGCGGTAGCGCCAATGTCGGGCGGGTGTCTGGAAACAGTACCGCCGCGCTCACGAACAACGTCGCTTTTGATGGCATGAACGTTATTATCGGGGGCAGTCCCAAAACGATAGTAAGCGTCGCGGGCGGTATAGACGGCGAAAGTAAAGATGCTTGTGAGGTTGTTGTTCTTGGCGGTTACTTCAGCGATTGGGACGAGTTCCCGGCACACATAAAGGCGGCGCTTCCCGATGCCGAGTCCCAGTGCGGCGTTGTGACAATCACCACGGATAGCTTCCCCGGAGGCGGCTATTTGACATACATGCAATTGACGCTTACCGCAACCATCACCCCTGCCAACGCCTCCGAACCCATGCTGTGGGAAGTTATAGACGGCGGCAGTTTGCCTGTCGGTTTGACATTAGACCCGGCTACCGGTGTGATTTCGGGAATACCGGACGCCGCGGGGATGTATGCCTTTACCATAAGAGTAACCGCAACCAGATACGAAACGAGCGATACGAAAGAACTATCGATTGAAATAGCCAAGGCAACCCTCATGGTCGCCGCTCCGGAAGGTATAACCGCGACTTACGGACAAGCGTTGGAGGATGTTGACTTGCCGCCGGGTTGGTCATGGAATGAACCGGGAACGCTTGTAGGCGGCGTGGGGGTGCGGGAGCACCTTGCGAGATACACGCCGGAAGATGTGGATAACTACAATATTATTGAAAATGTTACCATACATATAGCGGTAAATAACGCCGATCTGCCTTTCGTTATCCCCGTCGGTTTGACGGCGACTTATGGGCAGACGCTCTCTGATGTGGATTTGAGCGAACACTCCAACTGGTCGTGGATGGACGATAGCGCGCCTGTCGGCGGCGCGGGGCCGCAAATACATCTCGCGAAATTCACACCGGAAGATCAGGAAAATTACAATACGGCCGAAAATATTCCCGTGTTGATAACGGTAAATAAGGCGGATCCCGTTTATACTGTTCCAGTCAATTTGGTCGCCGTTTATGGACAAAAACTGTCGAACGTTATTCTGCCGTCCGGCTGGTTGTGGATGAGCATGGACGAGGCCGAGCTTGTTGGCGGCGCGGGAACGCGGACACACCTCGCGATGTTTACGCCGATCGATACGGCCAACTACAATATCGCTGTAGATATTCCCCTGGATATAAGGGTAAACAAGGCGAATCCGTCCTATACCGCTCCGACTATCTTGTCCGCCGTTTATGGGCAGACATTGGCGAATGTCAATTTGGCCGCCTATCCCGGCTGGTCATGGATGAACGGTTCCACGTCTGTCGGCAGCGTGGGAACGCGGACACATCTTGCGAGGTTCACGCCGGCCGATACCGACAATTATAACATTATCGAAAATGTCTCCGTGCAGATAACGGTAAAGAAAGCGAATTTGTCGCCCGATTACTATGAAATTCCGACCGGTTTAACAGCCCTTGTCGGGGATCGGCTAGCGGGGGTTGATTTGAGCGCTTATCCCGGCTGGTCGTGGATGAACGATAGTATCCTTGTCGGCGCCGCGGGATCGCGAACGCACCTTGCGAGATACACACCGGCAAACAGCAACTACAACGTTATCAATAACATTTCCGTGCGGATACAGGTGCGGGCAATAATTTACGTTAGCGATATCATCGATCTTGCGAATCCGCCGGGTGAGGATGTTGTGGGCAATCGTTGGACTTTTTATGACGGCGTCTATACCATCGAAGACGGTGCGCATGTGGCTATCGTGGGCAGCAACGAGGAAAGTGGGTACCGCGTAGTGATCGCGGCGGATGCAAAGAACGTGACCGTTGAGCTTAGTTCGGCGACTATTACCGGGCTTCCCGATCACCCCCCGCTGTTATTGAATGCCGGCTCGGAAGTGGAATTGACGCTTGTGGGTACAAATGTTTTTACGGCTGAGGCCGACCACGCCGGTATAGAAGTTCCTGTCGGCTCAACGCTTAAAATTGGCGGCGCGGGAAGTTTGGCGGTCACGGGGGGCGGCAACGGCGGCGCGGGGATCGGCGGCGGCGGCGACATCACCATCAGCGGCGGGACGGTTACGGCGATAGGCGGCGGAAGCGGCGCGGGGATCGGCGGCACGCTCGCCATGGACGGTGTCGCCGTGGTATTCGCTTCAAGTGTAGACGATACCGATGAAACCAAAAGAACAAGCGGTATACTCGTTACCAAAAACGACGATAAGACACATTGGTACGGCAATAACGACTTTACTTTGAGTTATGATGTTATAGTCCCGGTCGGCTATACGCTTACCGTCGAAGATGGCAGGGTGCTTACGATACCGGCAGGTAAGACGTTAGACATACCCGACGGCACAACGCTTCGCATTAGCAGCGCCACCTATAGCAGGGTTAGGGATTGCGGTACAATTATCGTTGAAGGCAATTTGCCGGAAGGGTTGCTAACTCCCGGATGCCTTTATGATATGGTGACAGACGTTACCGCGGTTTACGGTCAAACTTTAGCGGATATAAATTCCATGCCGATAGACAGAAGAGACAGGGGGACGTTCTCCTGGAGCGAAGACTTGACAACATCTGTCGGAACGGTCCCGGAACCTGTGCAGGGACTGTATTTGGAGTTCACACCCCACGATGCGGGTCGCTATTACGGTTCGAGTACCCCGGTGTCTATCACCGTACTCAAAGCTCCGCAAAACGCGCCCGATATAGCGGAGTGGGCGGCGGGCGTCGCGGGCGGGTGGTCAACGAGCGTTCCGGGTTTAGCGGCGGCGATTTCTACATCGGAAGTCATTCTTCTATTGGACGACTATGAACCTGTAGACGCTTCACCTCACAGTCCACTGGAGTACTGCATAAGATACCCCGGCGACGGCATGGAGGAGTGCGTAGAAAATGATGTCGGAGACTGGCAGGCCGACCCGTCTTTTGACAGCCTGGAGGCTAACACCGAATACATAATTTTTGTCCGCTACGAAGGGACGGAAAATCTATGGCCGTCCGCTACGGCGCGGGTAATTTTCAGAACGCTTTTGTTAGACGCGCACGTAGTTACAGAATCGGAAACCGCCAGCGAACCCGAAGCGGCGCCTTCAATGCAGCGCGGCGCACTGAATCATGGCGACGAGGGGTATGGAATTTCGCTTGAACGGAGAATTGTCAGAGGCAAGGCGGATTTTTCCGTGAACTTCCCCGAACATTTGAAATGGATGAATGTTGTGATTTTTGATAATCTCGGCAATGTGGTATTCACAAGGCAGGGCATAAGAAACGGTGAGCAAATCTCATGGAATCTGGTCAACAGATCAGGCCGCGGCGTAGCCGGAGGGACATACCTGATTGTCGCGACGGCGCGTGACAGAGAGAGGGCTTACAGATATTCAACATTATTAACTGTGGGGGGTAGATAATTTGAAACGATACACTGTAGTTGCTATTTTATCGCTGGCCGTGATAATCTGCATACCGTTCGGGACGCTTGCGGATGATGTGGAGGAGATTGTCGACGTGTTTGCGGATTATGTCTCTGAAGCGGAACCTGCCCCCGCGGCGGCGGAGCCCGTTATTGAAACAGAGGAACATGTTGACGCCGATACCACGCATATAGAGCCGGAGCCTAACATTGAAGCGGAGGAGTTTGCCGATGTTGATGCGGGGCTCATCCTTGAAGCGGAAGAACGTGTTGATGTCGATACGATTTCGCTTGTTGAAACGGAGGCGTTCGTTGATGCCGATACGCTACTGGCGGAACTTGACGAAGCGGAGAGGCTTGCCGCGGCCGCCGCCCTCGATCAGACGTTGGAGCTGTTGAATAAAGCGACTGAGGAAGCGATTAACGAAGCGGAAGAACTTGCCGCGATCGCTGTTGATACCGTTGATACCGCGACGGGGTGGCTCTCTTTCTTCACGGCGCGTGCCGGGTATTTGCTTGTGGCCGACGACAGAAGCAATATCTTTTTCACAGCGGAATTTGGGTTATTTCGTGAGAGCGGCCTGTTCATTTCCGCGGATATCGGCGGCGGCTGGTATCATTACGGCGGCGGAATCAACATCGGCTACGCGTTCCCGGTATATGGCAGCGTAAAAAGTTTTGTCGTCGGCGGCACCGGCGGCTACTACAACATCGCGCTGCCCTACAATATCCTCAACGTAAATGGCGACTTGCTGTGGCGTGAATATGGGAAGAGTACGGCCTTTTGCGGCCTGTTTTGGAAAGCCACGTGGCAGAATGTCGATTTCACAAACAGACTGTTGTTCGGAACCAAAAGCAATCTGTATCGACACGATTTTACAGCCGATAACTATTATAAGCAGAGCGGCCGTCACTTAAATTTAGTCTATTCCGTCGGCTTGGGGTATACTATAACGCGCAGGAAAGGAAAATAACCATGAAACGAACGTTCATTTTTTACGCGGCGGCGCTATGCGCCATGCTGTTTACCGGCTGTGTCGTCGATTTCATTGAATCCGACATTATCCTGAAAGACTCCTATGTGATAACGTTCGATATGCGGGGCGGTTTTTTAGACGGCCCGGATGAAATAACGGAGCAGCAAGGAAGAACCATAGAACTACCGAGGCCGACATATCTTGGATATACGTTTGCAGGCTGGTATTCCGATCCCGAAGGCGAGCAGAGATTCGGAGATGAAAACGGCAGGTATGAAGTGCAAGACGCTGTAACAATGTATGCCCGGTGGATGCTCAAAGACCCGGACAATATGGTAGTAGAGGGGATAATATACGTATTTGTTGAGGCGGGAAAATTTACAATGGGCTGCATAGACGGCGATCCCGATTGCTTTACCGACGAGGTACGGCGCGAGGTAACGCTATCAAGTTTTTGGATAAGCAAATATCCAATAACAAACAGGCAGTTTGGAAGACAGGTTCCCGCCAATGAATGGGACCTCCCGGCAGTAGGCATAGATTGGGAGGAAGCGGCGCTCTTTGCAGACGACAAAGGCGGCAGGCTGCCGACAGAAGCCCAGTGGGAGTTCGCGGCAAGAGGCGGAAACGTGAGCGAAGACTATATCTACAGCGGCAGCGATGTGTTGGATGAGGTCGGCTGGTATGTGAATAATTCAAGCGGAACGCTATGGCCCGCGGGTCAAAAACTGCCCAACGAATTAGGCATATACGACATGAGCGGCAACGTTTCCGAGTGGTGTCACGATTGGTACTCCGCATACAACGACGACGCGGTAACCAATCCCGAGGGCCCCGGGGAAGGCATAGGCCGCGTCACCCGCGGCGGCAACTGGCAAAGCGAGGCGCGCGAGGGACGTGTGACAGACAGGGCATATTCGGACCCATTGGCCAGAAGTAACAGGTTAGGATTTCGTATAGTCCTTAAGCCTTAAGCTTTAAAACTTTTGGGACTTTTTTAAAAAAGTCCGCCTAACCCTCTGGCGCCGCTCCGTAAAGTTGGGGACAACAAAGGCTATTAACCCGGCGGTAATTAACTTCAATTGTCTATTGAGTTCGGCTTTGTTTTTTGGTGACGGGGCTCATAAGTTCCCTCTTTCAATCAAATGGCAGGATGTACACTGTACATCCTCACTCACTTCGGGCATAGCCTATCATCCGTAACGCCCCGATACAATAGGCCCCCTGCGGTCCCCCATAAGCGGCGACCGCTTACGGGGGACATGTGGGCATACTATCGGGGTAAAAATACTAAAATCAAAAACAAAACCACACCATCGACTTGTTTTGACTTTAGCAT
>JAITUP010000264.1 GCA_031286265.1 Chitinispirillales bacterium
CGAGGCAACCTGATTCGACAAGCGGACGAACTACGGAAACTCGGCGTAAAACCTAACACGAAAAAAAGAATCTCGCCAACGCTGTATGAAGACGAAGACGTAGAAATGGCAAGCCTCGCATTGACGACTGATGAAACCGAAAGCAGCGGCGACAGGGCATTTTCATGCTAAACCTGACTTTCGCCCCGTCCGCCGACATTCTTGTGCCGCTTGCCGAGGCGAAAATCCAAAAAGCGTGGACTGACCCGTTTGACCCGCCGACAATCATAGTACCGAACCCCGCTGTCGGTAAATGGCTTTCCATACGGCTTGCCGAATCGCCGACGTTTGGATGCGTGGCCAACGCACGGATGCCTACGTTAGAGAAGTTTCTTTGGAAAGCGCTTGAGCCTGATTTTGGAATGGAACTGTTAGACGGCGGACGAATGGCACAGGTCGTTTGCGCAATTTTGGATGAAGAAAAATTAGAGGAAAACATCTATGCTCCGTTAAAAAATTATTTGTGCCGTAGCGACGGCAGCGGTATCGACGCTCTGAAGCGTGTACAGTTATCCGCACGAATCGCGCAACAGTTCCTTGAATATGAGTATAACCGGCCGAGCGTTTGGAATGAGGAAGAAAACAGGTGGAGACGCCACGGGATTGACGCCAAATGGCTTCTGGGAAAAAATTATTTTGACGGAGAAGGGCACGAAGCGTGGCAAATGGACCTTTACCGGAAAGTTTTTAATTGCTTTTTTGATGGGAAGTCAGCGCGGTATACGTCGCTGCCGCACCTGTACAGGCGCAGGCGGGAACGCGCAAAGGGGAGGCAGGCATGGTGCGATATCGGCTCAAATAAAAATATAATACTCTTCGGCGTATCGAAAATAAGTCATTTCCACCGTAATACCTTGGTAGAAATTTCACAGATGGACGGCGTGGAAATGCACGTTTTTTTGACTAACCCCTGCGCTGAATTTTGGGAAGACGTCGATACGAGCAGACGGCGATGGAGCAGCGATTCTTCAAGCGATATCGCCGGAATCAAACCCGTCAAGCCCGATGATTACGATAAGCAGGAACTCGACATGTTTGCGAATGAACGGGATCATACCCTGTTGAAGCGATGGGGCGACGCGGGGAAAGAAAATATTTTTCTTTGGTGCCCGCAGGCGCAATGGAATTTTGAATATCATTGCAACGTGGATTTTGATTCTGACAACGCAAGTCCAAGCACACTTTTAGGAACAATCCAAAAATCATTACTTAAACGCAATAACGATCTCGACTTGACGGGAATCAGCGGCAATATCGCCGACGACAACTCAATAAAAATTCTCGCCTGCCCCGATATAAGCCGCGAGGTAGAGGAGACCCGCGAGCTGATATTAGACATGGTACACAAAAATGAAATCGACAGTTTCAGCGACATCGCCGTCTATATGCCCGATTCAAATAAATATCTGCCGCACATCCGGCGCGTTTTCGGCGCGTATCCGCAAGGCCATTCGGAATACATCCCGTTTTCGATCCTCGGCGCGTCCAACGGTTCAAGCGTGGCAGCGCGGGCGATCTTCGCGTTGCTCAATATCATAGGCGGAAATTTCAACCGTGCGCAAATTTTTGAGCTTCTTAGAAATCCAATCGTAATGGCAAGCAAAAAAATATCATCAAGCAAAATCGCGCAATGGGAACGCTGGGCGGAAGAGCACGGTATGTTCCGCGGATTCAATGCGGAACAACGCGGCGGCATGGGAGATATGGGAGACGCGATAACAAATGAGCATACGTTTGAACGCGGAATGAAAAAAGTCATGGCCGGTATCGGCCACGTGGATGACGACAGTACAATAGTCGATAGCATAGCGCCGGCTAATACCGATATATCATATATCAAAACATCAGCTGAAACATTCTTACAATCACTGCGAGAGCTAAATGATTTATCAGCGCAATTTACAAAAAACAATTCCACATTCGATATTTGCAAAGCAGTTGAAATTGTTAAAGAAGCTATTTGGTTATGGATTGAAAAAAATCCAAGTGATGGATCCGTCGACGGTAACGCGGAGACCCGTGTAAAACATGAAACGCTTGACGGGCTTGAAGCAATTAAGTTGCAACACACTATATCAGGCAGAACCGGTATCTCGCTTGACGAATTTATCGCGCTCGCTCGAAGTTGCGTTCCGGAAGAACTCTCGATGCCTTCATCGGCCTGGTGCGGCGTTACGTTCACATCGCTCAAGACGGCTATGATACTCCCCCACCGCGCGATATTCGTTTTGGGGCTCGGCGCTACGGATTTTCCTGGTACTACCGAAAAAAGCAGCTGGGAACTGCTATCGCACAAAAGAATTGTGGGCGATTCGGATAAAGTGAGGGACAACCGTTTTGCTTTTCTTGAACTTTTACACGCGGCAAAAGAACGTTTGATACTCTCGTACAGAGCGCGGGACTTGCAAAAGGATGAACTGCTGCAACCATCAAGCGTTATATCGGAATTAGAGGAATATTTGCTAAGTCAGGATAGAAAAAAAATGCTAAGCGGTTCAATACGAAGAGAAATACCCTGGATCATCCACGAATCGCTTGCCGCCGCGCAGAAAGCGGGGCGAAAGCACGGGACATGGGACAAAGCGCAGCGTACACTCGCGGCTAAAGCGGAAATGGACCGAGTTACGCATCGCCACGATATTTCACACAGAGATGAGAAAACATTTGAAGTTGGGAATAAAAGTAATACAGATCTTGGGGATTTGAAAAGATTTCTTGAAAACCCGCTTGAATATCATCTATACAGGACTTTGGAAATTAGAGATGATGATGAGGGAGATATGGCCGCTATTCATGAACCGCTTGAATCCGAGAAGATGTTTTTATCCGTGCTTAAAAAGAAGATATGGATTGCTGTATTGAATGAAGTGTTTTCATCTGAAAGCAACGGTAATCACACAATAATCGGCTGGGCGGCGAGTGAGGCGGGCAGGATTTATGACGAACATATAGATTCCGGGCAGGCTCCCGAAGGGCATGTTTGCCGCATGGAAAAACATGAATTATCGGAATGGGCGAAAAAATGCGCGGAGGAAACTATGAAATTAAAAGATGATTTTTCAGACCATGAATTTGTTGAGGAAAAAGAACTCGCGATAGAATGCGGTTCTTTCACCGTCAACAGATATAACACATTAATACTAATTCCTAGAAAGTTAGAAGATACATCACTAAAAATCGGCATACTATCATTCATCTCCGAAAAGAAGCTCTCAAACATAAATGCAAATCCGGCCGGCTACCTCAGTCTCTGGCTTATGGGAATGACGCAGTGGATTGATGAAATAGGCAATGGCGGCACACGCCCCATAAGCCTTGTAGCCTTGAACCGCAACATTACTCCAGATACACTGCAGATCAACATGAATATGGATTGCGATAAAATGAAAGATATTGAAAATTGGCTAAACATGGTTTTATCGCAAATGTTAGATGAAAAACACTGTGAACACTTGCCGCTCAAAAAAATTGCCGAAATAATCAAACCGAGTAAAGGCGAAGATACGAGCTTTGAAAAGCGTCTGGAAAAATTGACTTTCAGCAAACTCAAAAACGAGTTATCGGACGGCGGCTATGAAACTTTTTTAAAGGCATTTAATTTGACGGACGCGAGAGTAACGAAAATGAACGAGGATGAACTCCGCAAATCGGTCAAACTTAGATACGCGCCGATACTTGGAGGGTGGATACATGAACAATAATATCGATCTTTTTAAACACGGCATCATCGAAGCGCACGCCGGCACCGGAAAAACTTATACTATCGTCAAGATGGTCTTGCGTATGCTTGAGCTACCGTCCGATTCCGGCATTGACGGCAAATTTATCCATCTACGGGACATACTCCTTGTAACGTACACCGAAAAAGCTGCCGGCGAGTTGAAAAAACGTATTCAGGACGGCATCACGGAACGGATAAAAAATCTTCGTGACGATGCTAAAAACGGCGTTCTAATAACCCATCTTGAAAACTGCCTCAATAATATGCACGAAGCGTTAATTGGTACAATCCATTCCGTCTGCCTGCGGATTTTGCAAACGTGGCCGTTTGAAACCGGCGTACATTTCAATACACACATCATAAACGATGAGGAAGGCGCAAAGGAACTTCTGCGCGAATCAATGCGGACGGATTGGCAGAATGAGGCGACATATCTACCGCAAGCGTTGAAAGTCATTGAAGCTTACGGTATAAAATTAGAGGGCGGGAAGCTGCAGTTAATCTGTAAAACCGCGCTTGAGATTCTTAGAGGCGACAAAGATATCGACATGTCGCGAAGCGGCAATAAGACCATTGAAGAATTGGTTGAGGAAACCGAAAATAAAATACGGGAAATCAATGAAGAGGAAAAAAAAATCACTCCGCTGTTACGGAATTATTGTGAGTTGTTGGCGAAACTTCATATGTCAAACAAGCTTGAAAACAAAGCGAAGATTATTGATGAATTGATCGCCCGTTTTAATACCATGCTCAATACGGGCGTATATAATAGCGCCTATCTCTCAAAACCTAAAAATCTCGGCAGCTCCAAAATTTACACGGCCAAGGAACGGGAAAACATTCCACACCAATTAGCGAATGATATTGATAACGCAGCCGATGAAATCTGCAACCACTCATACATCACAGTTTCAAAAGATTTATTAGAGCTTCAATCTAAGCTACTCATCGCGCTAATATGCCGTGCCGCTGATGCGCTTGCAATACGTTACCGTATTTACAAACGGGAAAACGGATTTGTTTCTTATGACGATATGCTGCGGCTCATGCGCGACGCGGTTGAGAGCGAAAAAAGTATAGTGCTTGAAAAATTGCGGAAGAGGCTGCGCTATGGCATAATTGACGAATTTCAAGATACAAGCGTTATTCAGTGGAAAATATTTTATAAGATTTTTTTAGATGCCGAAGTATCCGCGTCTCAAGCTATGAGAATGTACATAGTCGGCGACCCGAAACAATCTATCTACTCATTCCTAAACGCAGACATACAGTCATATATCGCCGCGAAAAACGCCATCAAGGATCTTGGCGGTAATTGCTACGGTTTAATTGAAAATTATCGTTCGCTACCTGAAGTGATCGATGGATATAACGCAATTCTCCGCCCGTCCCAAAAGCAGGGAGGCGATGATGAGGATTGGTTTCTTTACGGTAATAGCGGCGGGATTTCCTATCCATCCACAGGTTGCGCCCACCCGCCTGAAAAGCGCGAGCCTAAAACACCGCAATATACGCTGCCGTATAAATGTAAAGCGATCCAGATTGTGTCTTTGGATAGAGACGAAAGCGAAGACAGAGAAGATAACGAGAAGGTGAACGATGATGAAAATATGAGAACTATGGCCGACGCGGCGTGTATCGCAATTAAAAAATTAAAGGGAGCGGCCATATCAATTCCAAGAGGGCTAAAGTGGGAAAATATAACGCTTGATTACAACGATTTTGCCGTCATAGTTGAGAAACACGATCTTGGAAATCCGTTTATTGAAAAGTTCATGGAACACAGAATCCCGTTTACAAAATACAAACTGCGAGGCATCTTCAACTCTGCAATGGCACGTGATCTTTTGGCGCTGCTAACCGCCATCCATAAAAGAAATCTAAAAGCTCCGCGCACCGCCGCGCTGCTAACACATTTTTTCAACAGGCAGCCCGAAACAATAGACCCTGCAAAAAGTTGGGAAACATGCCAAAATCACCACTGCTCCGGCGACGATCTCTGCCCTGCCCACGCGCTTGACCATTGGGGCAAATTAGCCGATTGGCAGCAGTGGGCGCAGCTTTTCAAAAACATTATGGAAAGAACCGAAATTCAGCAAAAATTAATACGGCTCATAGACGGAGAAAGAAAAATAGCAGACCTGCGGCAGATAGTTAATTACAGCATTGAGTATCTATATCAGCAAAACTCAAACCTTAAGCAATTGATCGATCATCTTGAGCGCCTCTACACCAGCGAAGAGGAAGCGGGGCAAGACAAAAATATTCATACGCTGTCAACCGAAAAATCAAGCGTAAAAATACTCACCATGCACGCCGCAAAGGGGCTTGAATTTCCGGTGGTTTTTCTTATGAACAAAGGCTCAATAAAAAAATTACAAGGGCCAGATGTTCTACCATGGATCGATAGCGACGGCAAAAGGCGCTTTACCCCTTGCCTCACAATCTCGAAAAAAGACGAAAGTCTTTCCGAACAATACAAATCCTATGAAGAAGCCCAGCTGCGTGAATACCGCAGACTGCTCTATGTAACAATTACAAGGCCGCAGGCGATGCTCTTCATACCCATGCGCAAGAAAGACGCAGAACTCTATTCGCATTTGGATAAACTTTTGAACCATGGAGAACCAAACATAAATATTGAGCGTTTTGACTGGAAAAAATTTAACTCGAATGAAGAAAGCGGTTTACGCCAAGAACAGATGGAAGCAAGAAATCTGGAATCCGATAAAGCGGATAACAGCAAGACGCAATCAACGCCGCTTGACGATATTCCCGAATTATCTCTACAAAAATTCATCACCAAAGAAACGAGCTACTCTCAACTGAGCCGTGAATTGGGCGCCGGAGCGCAAAGCCGCGCTGATACCGCTATTGCGAGCGGGCATGATATTGATCCCGACGATGAGTATCACTTTGAAGATGCCGATTCGATAGATACCAATACCGGCACAGAAACAACCGGCCTGCCCGCAAGCCCGCTTCTTGGCGGTAAATCAACCGGCGATGCGTTGCATGGAGCTATTGAAGAATTGCTGACGGCCAACGATATCAACGCCATCATCGATAATGAAGACGCGCTTAACGGTATCACCGCAAAATATCTGCGGCGATTCGGAATATTAGACCATCCGATAACCACCAATCCGGAAGAGGCGGTCAAACTGGCGTCGTCATACATAAAAACCGCCCTTACCATCCCCTACCCCGCCGCAAACGGCGGCGATTCGATCATCATCGCCAATCTCCCGAAATCCGAACGTATTCCGGAAATAAATTTTTTATTCGCCCAAGCAAACGAACCGCATCGGATACGCGGGTTCATAGACCTGGTCTTCCGCGTGCAAAACGACGCCCACCCCGCCCATCCATACCGCTATTACATCATAGACTGGAAAAGCGACACCCTCAAAAGCTACGACGGCGGCACTATCGAAAAACACTGCCATAAATTAAACTATACGCTACAATCGGAAATTTACTCCCGCGCGCTCGATAAATACTTGCGCGGCATTTTGGGCGAACGTTACAATCGTGAGGAAAATTTAGGCAAAACATTCTGCGTTTTTCTCAGAGGTAACGGAATGTTTTACTCCAAAGATATAAAGAAAATAATTTGAAAAACGTATTTCTATCCACTGCTCACAGTTTTTTGTCCAGCATTCACTACCTTAATTACACCGGCCCACATGCACATCAGTTTGCAATTATCCATCAAAGCCGGCTTCCCTTTTATCAATACGTTTGTTTTGCCTTTGATCCATGGCGTAACGGTATTTGGTATGCAAGGCATTTCCTGTAATTTTCCACCGGCGGCCGCGGTTGCCGCCGCTACCGCCGGGTTGATTGGCGTCTTACATAACCCGAAAGGCCTTATATTATCTACCGGCTTATGATCCATAATGCAAGCCATATTCTTTTTGTGCGATTTCACGGGATTTTTAAGATGCGTTACCCCGAGTGCCGATTGTTTCGAGCCCATCGAACATTTCAATTTTGCGCCTTTGCATACATATTTTGGCATTAAAATTCCTCCGATTATTAATTGTTAATTAACTTTAACAGCCTTACCTTTATTTGTAACGTTTCCTTTTTTAGCCTGCAGAAGTAAATTAGCTTTGGCAGACGAAGTAGTGATGTTTACGCCGCCTTTTTTACCTTTGACCGCAGCCCTTTTCTCACTCTTGATTATTATATTGTCTTTGGCTTGGATATTGAATTTTTCTTCGCTCTTAATATCAAATGTTTTTCCGCTAGTAATAGAGATGCTTCCTTTAGCATTGATATTGATATCACCCTCGGAATCCATATTGATTTTTTTCCCTTTTCCATCGAGAGTGACTTTGTTTGTTTTGTCAGCATTCATCAGAATGATACTGTCTTTTGTGTTATTCATTTCCATCATACAGCCATCTTTAGTTGTCATTTTTACTATTCCATTTTTGTCGTCAATCATTTCTATAGCGCAACCATCACCCGTTTTTATCACTATTTTTTTATTTCTGCCATCAAGAAGGATATGATTTGCTGTTTGAAAATCCAAGCGTGTATTGGATATAATAATAGCATTTGTGTTATCTTTCATGTTTATTGAGCAGCCACCTCTTGTCATTAATTTCAATTGTTTTTCCGTATCATCAAGCAAAACTACATTTCCGCCACCTGTGACTAAAGCTATACTACTATCAATCTCATTACAACATACGAAAATTTGATGCTCCCGCACTCTAAGAGTGGCTAATGGTATTTTATTGTCAAGCATAAGCGCGCAATTTTTATTTATTATACGCAATTTTTCTCCGATTTTCTTGATATCACTTATTTCTTCCTTTATATTTTTAATTACGGTTTTTATATCACGTGCTGTTTTTAAATGCTGATAACCTTGCCTTGCCACTTCTCTTAAACCACTCGGGCTACTAGAACTACAACTGCTATCACTGCCCTCTGCGGCTTTATCGGGAGTTGATATGCATATTATTTCCTCACCCGGTGTATCATCCATAGCAAATTCATTCCCTCCGTAACTACGCATGATATTCAAATTTTTATTGAGGCAATTCACTATCGACGGCGCGTTTGCATTAGGCACAAATCCTACTCCAAGCGGTTTATCCGGATTTCCATTGATAAATCCTACCGCCATCTCCGCCCCCGCTTTTGACGAAAAATGCATCCCATAATTTTCACCACCCGACGGCTGGGCGAGCCGGATATCTTTTGATGCCCCGTAGGCTGCCGTATTTCCATTATCGAACGGCAATTTAACCCTGTAACTTCCAATTTCATTCAAAGTTGGATAACTCTCCCCAAGCGCCTCGACCTGCGCAGTCATCAAACCATCTATGCGCGGCATTATCGCGCGAAGTGGCGGAGCGTAAGTCCGAGTGGATATATCAATACAGTTGAAAGAATTATCGTAGGTATATTCGTGATTATCGTCGCTACCTTTCACACCGCCGCGATGCGTTACAGATGTCAGCAGAAAATCGCCCATATCCGGCTCGACAGAAATGAGCCTTCCCGCTCTTAGGGCCTTGCATCCGCTTTTCCCCTCTGTTCGCAAATTTTCCACCTGAAGCCGCTTCATATAAAGCGCGGCCAAACGCGTCGCTTCGTCTGTATTTTTGAATGCGCCGCCGTATTCATATACGCTACCCCAAACACCGCTTTTCGCCCTCGTTTCGTAAATTCCTTCAGGAACTCTTTCCGGTGTACGATAGTTTTGGCTACGAAGTTTTACACTCTTCGAATATAGAGAAGCCTTCGATGTGAGCGAATATATCGATTCGCCGAAACCAATGCCATATTTTCCATCGCCATCACCCGTTTCATCGATATTTTTTGATGTTTCTGAGAAACCGGCAGCCTCCATAAAAGGAATTTTTGTCAATTCCGTCGGAAATTTTGAAAAAGCGTCGGTGATAACTACAGTGTCTTTCTTCGCTTCATTATCGCTGTCAAAATAATACCATATTCCGTTGCATTCTAAGAGACGCGAGATAAAATTCAAATCCGTTTCCTGATATTGCACACAGAAGGTTATCGGCTGATAGATTTGCTCAAGCTCATATCTGAAATTGCAATACCTCTCCAATTCAGCGTCTTGGATTACTTTTTTAACGATATCGATAACGGGCAGCTTTTGGAAAACCCTGTTGTTGATGTTCAACGATAACAACTGGAGCCGCGGTACGATCTGTATCGCATAGACTGATTTGCTACGATGATGGACATTGAATTCCTTAATAATGCCATGGTACGCCGTAACCTCGCCGCTATCGTCGCGAATAAGTTCGAAACGGCACGGCTTGCCAAGAACTATTTCGGCAGTCGGCATCTGCTGCGTTTGCGTTGATTTCGATGCTTGGAACTCAATATCAAAGCAATACGGCGCACTAATCGCGTCTTCTCCCGAAAATTTGGTAACGATGAAATCCGATGGTTCAAAACCGGCTATCGAAATAAAAAATTTCGCGGAATTAGCCATAAATCCTCCTATATGATTAATGTATTTACGTATATTATATTCATTCCACTTTAAGATGGCATCTGCGTTGTCCGGCGACATCACGGCTGTCGGACGATGCAGGTACTATTTTAAAGTGGAACTACTATATAACCATCCAAATTAAAACTATCCGCAACAATACCTGTTCATTGCGAGCGAGTGCGAAGCAACGACGATACAATGCGAAAACAACGTGAATACAACGCGAGACTTTCTTTTACAACGCGACTAATATCAAAAAATCACCAACAATCAACATATTAACAATTTAATAAAAAATTATTCAAAAGTCAATGTTTTTTTTTATTTTTTTTGCCTAAGGCGGAATCATACCCCGCAATCGAAGCTATAAACTTGAAAAAAAGTCACTTTTTACCT
>JAITUP010000045.1 GCA_031286265.1 Chitinispirillales bacterium
CCGCTTATGGGGGACCGCAGGGGGGCTATCGTATCGGGGCGTTACGGGGCAGAGCCCCGTCACCAAAAAACAAAGCCAAACTCAATAGATAATTGAGGTTAATTACCGCCGGGTTAATATTCGACGCGAGGGTTCGCTTCGCGTTTAACATCCTACCACAACGATTCTCTTTCCGTCTACAATTTCTTCTTTCGTATAAATTTTTTCGTCCCAACATTTTTCTGTGTCACGATCGAACAAAACGAGCCACCCTGCATCCGAACCGACTTTGTCCATATAGATTGACAGTTGCTCCAATCCTTTTGCGATATCCTGCTCTTTTCGCAAGATTTTGAGTTCGACCGGGTATTTATGATTGTCATAAACAACGCACAAATCAGCCCGCTTTCTGCCAAGCGCCATTTCGCGGATAATGTAGCCGCCGCCGTTTATCACACGCTGAAAAAACGCCTGTATAACTAAGTGCGCTGCGGCTTCGTCGTATTGGTAGAGGTGAGTTTTATAGCGGGTCACCCAAATCTCACTGTTCTCGCGCCAATACGCCTGAAAATCTCTTATTAAAAAGTCCATGTCGAGCTTGCCGTCTTTCAGGTAGCGCGGGACGGTATAATTCTCGTATTCTCCTTCTATTGATTTTAGCGGATTCCAGTTCAAGGTTCTAATCATCAATTCCGCGTAGATGGGGTTTGCCGGCTCAACTCTGCCGTTCAATTCTCTTATAAGCCCTAAGTCTTTTGTGTATAGGTAATCGTTTGAGCGCCGATCAGCAACATCCTCGCCCAAAATAAGCGGTTTTATGATACTGCGCACCCGCGGTTCTTGCAATTTATCCATCATGCTGTCGAAATGTACGCCCCACTCGAGAATGAGATTTTGAATCGCCTGGTCCGCGAGGTCTTTGGTAATGGGGATAGAGTAATTTTTTTTGGTAATTTTTTCTACACAGTTACAAGCTATGGCGTTCACGAGCCAAGGCTGTCCTTGCGTCTGCTCAAAGACATACTCTGTAGCTTGGGGTTCAAATATTTGCCCCGTTTCAGCCGTGTGCTGTGCGTAAAGCTCAACGACTTCCGTTTGTGTGAAATTTCTTAGAGTGAAGCTCTTTTTGGCAATATTAAACGGGCTTGCGATACCAAGCGTTGTGGAATCGGGGCGGATTTGGACCTTGTAGTCCCTAAGATCCCGCAACCCGATAAGGGCGACGGAGTGGACAAACGGAGCGCTTGCCCTGCTTATATAACCCTCCCGTAATTGCCGCAAAAAAGAAATCAAAGTCTCACCGCCAAGACAATCCGCCTCGTCAAAAAATATGACAAGCGGCTTATCAAGCGAACGGCAATAATCCACAAGCGACCAATTAAGCACATCGCCGGCACGGCTGTAATCGGCATCTTTCGCAAATCCATCCGATAAATTGTGGTGCCTGATGTAGTTTCTGATTTTGCCGACTATCTCCGGAATTCCCTTTTCCGGCTCGGTGAACGTCCCTACAGCCTCCAATGAGCAATACATGGCATAATAGTCACCTTGGGCATTTATCCGGTTGACAAGTTCCTTTAAAAGCGTGGTCTTACCGCTCTGACGAGCGGCGTGAATGACAAAATACTGGCCGTTGTCAATAAGATCCATCAGTTCATCGGCAATACCGCGGAACGGGTCAAGCATGTAGTGCTCGCCGGGGAAACACGGGCCAGCGACGTTGAAAAACGGTCTACGTTTAGGTCTAAGCATAAATCAAATATACATTACCGCCAAGGCCGCGTGTCAATATGTACAAAAAATCAAAGCCTTTAAAGTCTTTAAAATTAAATTCTTTTTTGGTGACAGGGGCTCCGCCCCCGTAACGCCCCCATTCTAAAACCTAATACGCTAAAGCCCTTACCCTTAAAACCCTACGGTCGGGTGTAATGCTAAAGTCAAAACAAGTCGATAGGGTGGTTTTGGTTTTGATTTTAGCATTTTTACCACGATAGTATGCCCACATGTCCCCCGTAAGCGGTCGCCGCTTATGGGGGACCGCAGGGGGCTATCGTATCGGGGCGTTACGGGGCAGAGCCCCGTCCCCAAAAAACAAAGCAAAACTCAATAGATAATTGAGGTTAATTGCCCCCGGGTTAATATTCACCCGAATGCCTCGAGTTGCAAACTGATAGATTGCCGCGCTTCGCTCGCAATGACGGGCTTTTGGCGTATTTTTACTAAGCATCAGCCTAATGGACAATCTGGGTTTAATACCTGTAATGCTCCGGCTTATAAGGCCCCTCAATTTTCACGCCTATGTAATCTGCCTGTTTCTGCGACAACGCCGTCAGCTTCACGCCTATTTTAGCCAAATGCAGCCTTGCCACCTCTTCATCCAATAGCTTCGGCAATATGTATACGCCGGGCTTGTATGTGTCTTTGTTTTTCCACAGGTCGATTTGGGCTAATGTCTGGTTTGCGAATGAATTTGACATTACGAATGACGGGTGCCCTGTCGCACATCCCAAATTCACCAAGCGCCCCTCGGCCAATAAGAATATGGCGCGGCCGTCCGGGTAGACGTATTTATCTACCTGCGGCTTAATGTTGATCTTCTTTATACCAGGCCACGATTCAAGCTTGTCGACCTGTATCTCATTGTCGAAATGCCCGATGTTGCAGACAATCGCCTGATCTTTCATTTTTGACATGTGTTCGGCGGTGATGACATCCACGTTTCCGGTCGTCGTCACATATATATCGCCTGTTCCGAGCGTATCTTCAACCGTGGCTACCTGATACCCCGCCATTGCCGCCTGTAGCGCGCAGATGGGGTCGACCTCCGTGACAATCACACGGGCGCCGAGGCCGCTCATGGATTGGGCGCTGCCTTTGCCTACGTCGCCGTAGCCGCAGACCACCACCACCTTGCCGGCGATCATCACGTCCGTCGCGCGCTTGACGCCGTCGGCCAAACTTTCGCGGCAGCCGTAAAGATTGTCGAATTTCGATTTAGTTACCGAGTCGTTGACGTTTATGGCGGGGACAAGCAACTCGCCCGCTTCAAGCATTTGGTATAGGCGGTGTACGCCGGTGGTTGTTTCTTCGGAGACGCCTTTCCAGCTTTCTACCACCTTGTGCCAGTGTTTCGGGTCTTTGGCGTATACTTCTTTCAGCAGGTTTTTGATTACCTGTTCTTCATGGCTGTCTGACGGGCCGTCTACCCATTTGGAGCCGTTTTCAAGCTGATACCCTTTATGTATGAGCAACGTCGCGTCGCCGCCGTCGTCGACTATCATTTCCGGGCCGATGTTGCCGGGATATGTTAGCATTTTGAAAGTGCACGCCCAATATTCTTCGAGCGTTTCGCCTTTCCACGCGAATACCGGCACGCCTGTCGCGGCGATGGCGGCGGCGGCGTGGTCTTGCGTCGAGAAGATGTTGCACGAGGCCCAGCGCACATCCGCGCCGAGGTCTTTGAGCGTCTCTATGAGCACGGCGGTCTGGATAGTCATGTGCAACGATCCTGAAACCCGCACGCCCTTGAGCGGTTTTTCTTTCGCGTATTTTTCGCGAATCGACATCAAACCGGGCATCTCCTGCTCGGCGATCTCAATTTCCTTGCGGCCCCAGTCGGCGAGGCTCATATCCTTAACGATATGGGGAACATCGTCCCAAAGGTCTATTTTCATGGTATTGTTTTTCCTTTCGGCTTTTAGATGGTTTGTAGCAGTAATATATGATATTGGCGGGTGGGAAACAAAATCAAAGTCAAAATCTTTAAAATCTTTCTTGAGGACGAGGAATACAATCTATAAAATTCATGCAAGACATGGTGGCTTCGACTCTGCTCAGCCACCATGCCGCTACACTTCTACCCTACTCTCTACCTGACAACGCTCACCGGAACCGATACCCGCTCACGTGTTCCGTCAACGCCGGTCAACACACCGCGAACCAAATACGTGCCCTCGGAAACGAGGCGGCCGGATCCGTCGGTCAAATCCCATGTACCGATAACGTTGGAATCGCCGCGATTGGATACCGTTACACGCTTGACGAGCTTACCGGATATATCATAAATTGCCAATGTCGTGTTATTAATACGCTTGCCGTTCCAATAGAGCCTCACCTCATGAGATGAACGCGAAACAGGGCTCGGGCCGACGATAAATTCATTCTTCGATACGGTAACAGGGGCAAACATCGTCATATTGTCGACAACATCGGCCGGAGTCTCACGCTCGGCGGAAGTTACGGATGTCGAAGCGTTGGAATTATTACCCTGACCGCTCCCGCTCCCCGTCGAAGTATTGGAATTATTGCCTTGATTGCCACCATTATTGCCTTGATCGTCATTGTTCACAACATCTGTGGTAGTGCCTTGATCATCATCATCATCGTCATCGTCATTAGTCACAACGCCGGTAGTAGTGCCTTGATCGTCATCGTCATCATCATTAGTCACAACGCCTGTAGTAGTACCTTGATCATCATCATCGTCATCGTCATTAGTCACGACGTCGGTAGTAGTGCCTTGATCGTCGTCATCGTCGTCATTAGTCACAACGCCGGTAGTAGTACCTTGATCATCGTCGTCGTCGTCATTAGTCACGACATCGGTAGTAGTGCCTTGATCGTCGTCATCATCGTCATTAGTCACGACGTCGGTAGTAGTGCCTTGATCGTCATCGTCATCATCATTAGTCACGACGTCGGTAGTGTTACCTTGATCGTCGTCATCGTCATTAGTCACGACGCCGGTAGTGTTACCTTGATTATCATTATCATTGCCCTGACCATTTCCTGCAGCGTTGGAATTATTCCCTTGATTGTCATTATTAGTCACAACATTGGCGGTATTGCCTTCTTCTTCACTGTCGTCAGTCACGACACCGGCGATATTGCCTTCTTCTTCACTGTCGTCAGTCACAACATTGGCGATATTTTCTTCTTCTTTGCTATCGCTATTACATTTGCCGTCGCTGCACGCGGGGCAGATGATTTGAATGTTATTGCCGTTCAAAGCATTGCTCTGATTGCTGAAGAAAGCCATTCCTAAGCTGTATCCGCAACCACATTTTGCATCCAACATAACCCAGCCGTTATCGGTAAGCTGGAATTTCACCACGCCTCTGTTTTGACCCGGACTCGTGTTACCATGAATGCCGCAATGATACTGAACGTTTTTTGTCACGACAGTCACAACATTGGCAGCATTATCTTCTTCTGCACCGTCATTAATCACGACATTGGCAGCATTATCTTCTTCTGCATCGTCATTAATCACAACATTAGTAGTATTATCTTCTTCTTCATCATCATTAATCACGACATTGGCAGTATCTTCTTCTGCATCGTCATTAATCACGACATTGGCAGTATTATCTTCTTCAACATCATCATTAGTCACAACATCGGCAGTATTTTCTTCTTCAGCGTCATCGTTAGCTACAACACCGGCAGTGTTGCCCTGATCATCATTGTTATCGCCCTGATCATTTTCTTTTGAGGCGCCGGAGCTATTGCCTTGACCATTACCGCCCTGATCATTGTTATTCTCGCCCTGACTGTTACCGCCCTGGCTATTACCACCGCCTCGACCGTTCCTGCTCGCTCCGCTTGAGGCGGACGATTCGTCCGACTGATCAACTGACGTGCCGAGCGTCAAATCGCTTGCCGCTATGCTTATCGTCAAACTCGCTATGGCAATAGTGATTGCCGCCAATTTTACCAACCTGAATCCTGCTTTCATAACAATAACTCCTTAAAAATAAGTTAGAAGATTAAATTCGATTACTTTTAATACTGCAAATACCATGCCAACCTTCAAAACCCCTCTTTTTCGCATATATTCCACTATTTACATGGGACAATTTTGCCCGTTTTGGCCAATGATAGGGTATTTATGGCCGTTTTAACGGAGCAATGTCAGAGAGGGTTAGGCGGATTTTTTTAAAAAAGGCGCGATATATCGCGCCTTTGCTGTGGTGGAAATCCTCCATGATTTACCCGTTGTCTGCGTAACAACAGTCCTTGGAATAGCCTTCCGTAGCCACTCCCCCGATTTAATTTGAGATAACCTTCCGTGGCCATCCCTCCTGCTTTTGGATAACCTTCCATGGCTATCCCGGTTATAAGTGATGGGATAACCTTCCGTGATTATCCCGGTTATGTAATATTCGTCTACCTGAGTAGCTGAAGAACGTTCTGCGGCACCTGATTCGCCTGGGCGAGCATCGCCTGAGACGCTTGCAGCAGAATGCTGTTCTTCGTATACTCCATCATTTCTTTCGCCATATCGGCGTCCCTGATCCGGCTTTCGGCGGCTTGCAGGTTTTCCGACGACGTGTCCAGGTTCCTTATCGTATGCTCGAGACGGCTCTGCATGGCGCCAAGCTGGCCGCGCTGATGAGAGACGCGCTGCAGGGCGTTGTTGATTGTCTCTATGGCCGTGGCCGCGCCAAACTTGCTGGCGACGTTGATGTTATGCACATTCAACGCCTCGGCGCGCATGTCGCCCATAGAAATAAATGCCGTCTGACCGCTATTGGCGCCAATTTGGGCCATGATAGAGTCCCTGAGATTGTTGGCCGCGGGCTCGTAGCGGGAGAAGATAAACGTCATGGTCTCGGTAACGTTTATTTCATTGTAACGAGCGGCGAGCGAACTGTTACGATTGGCGGAAAACTGGATATTTGTGCCGCCGTGAGACAACGTTACGCTGCCGGGATAGAAAACGTCGGGCTCGGTTATTACGGTGCCGGCCATCAGTTTGGTACCGACAAGTATAGCCGTACCGGGATTTGCCGGATCATCACCAACCGTACCAATCTGTGTTCCGGCCGCGAGAGTGCTGTCTTTGGACACGGTAAAAGCCGCAACGTTATTATTGGTGGCCGCTTCATCCTCTGCACCATCCCTGTTCGCCGTTAAGGCTTCCGCCAATACGAGCTTACCCGCCTCCACCATAATTTTACCCGTCGCCACATTGGGATTGTCGAGATCTTGCGGCATGTGCGTTAGTACCGCACCGTTTTCGAGCGTAATGCTCTTGCCCGGGGCCACAACGGTATCGCCGACTTTGAGAACCCCGTTTTCAGGATCGTAGGAGACAATGACTTCATTGCCGGATACGTTTATCCTTATAGCGCTTGTCCGTTGCTGATGCATTTCAATCGTACTACCCCTCGCGAGAACGCTCTTCTCGGCAAGCTCAACGATATCACCGGCGGCCGTACTCTTAGAATCACCTTTAGCCGTCATACTATTATAGCTTGAAAGGTTAACGCTATTACCGAGCGTAACGTTTGTACTGATAACACCCGCGGCTACGAGATAGTTGGAGGCGGTCACCAATCTTATATCGTTCTTGGCCGTTACGGAGTTTCCGCTGAGTACACTCTGCGAAGTAACGGTGAAGGCGGTGACGTTCTGAGTCGCCGGGTTAGTCGTATCAGAGTTCAACCCGTCGGCACCGAGCGTGAGGCTTCCGCTTTCCACAGTAACCTGCCCGCCGCCGTTATTCCTGAGTATCGTACCATCGGTCAGGGTAATGCTCTTGCCAACTTCTATTTCGAGTTCATTGGCGGGTGTAGCGCCTGTGCTAATAAAGAGTACACCGGAAGCATTGTAGGTTATCTTCGTTGCTCCAATGTTTGGAGAAGTTGCAAAGTTAACACTTTTATCGTCTGCTATCGTAAACGTCGATCCCGAAGCCAAAACCGTGTCAGCGGCTATGAGTTTGAATTCAACATTAGTCACGTCGGCACCGATGGTTACAAATTTAGCGTCGGCGCCCAAGTTTTTAGCGTTATTGATAGGTAGACCGGAATCCGGTATATTATACTCCGCCCCGCCGTCTGCCAATATAGTCCCCGCTTCCAGTTCACTCGGCTTGATCTTCGTATCGCTACCCAGCGCCTTAAACTGATAAAGCGTTCCATCCGGCCCGACTAGATTAAAGTCGGCGGGATTATAGACAGGCGTTCCATCCGCGTCAAACGTCTGGTTGCTTTTGATGAGCATAAACGCGCCGTCAAAGCTCCAGCTTTTGTCGTTCCCCACGCTATTCATCATGGCGTTCACCTTGATAGAATCGAGCGTTATGGCTGAGTTATTGTTTACTCTTGCGGTTCCCGGTATTTCGTCCGACACGCCTTTGGCGCTTCCTTCGAGTAATTTGCGGGTGTTAAATTCCGTAGAGTTCGCAATGCGGTCGACTTCCTGCTTCAGCTGGTTGACTTCCGCCTGCAGTTCTCTTCTGTCCGAGTCGGTATTCGTGTCGTTTGCCGACTGCACAGCGAGTTCGCGCATTCTTTGCAGTATCTGATGCGTTTCGGCCAATGCGCCTTCCGCTGTCTGCATTAACGATATAGTATCCTGCGCGTTTCTTGACGCCATATTGAGCCCGCGGATTTGTCCCCGCATTTTCTCAGATATGGCTAGTCCCGCCGCGTCGTCTCCGGCGCGGTTGATTCTCAGGCCGCTCGAGAGCTTCTCCATAGACTTAGAGGAGCCCATGACACTCACACCCATCTGTCTATGGGTATTGATGGCCATAAGGTTATTGTTGATACGCATAACTACCTCCCTTAATAGGGTTTATGTTTTTGATTATTTTTTTTCGTGTACTTCCGTGTACATCACCACGGACAACTGTAACTGCAATAGGCGTGCCAAACATGTTTTTTTTGGTAAAAATGCTGTTTTTGAGGTGAATTTGAGGGTTTTGCGTTTTTGAAAGTTAGCGGTTAGCCTTAAAAGGTGTTTTTTGAAGATAGGAACTTTTTTCCTAAAAAGCCTCAAAAATCCAGATTTTCCATTAGACTTCTTTAAGTTTTTTTAAACCCAATCAAAATCTTTAAAAGCTTTTTAAAATCTTTTTTGGTGACGGGGCAATATCACTAGGTAAAGGTTTTTCAAAAGATTAAAGTCAAAATCTTTTAAATCTTTTGGGGACGGGGCTCATAAGTTCCCTCTTTCAATCAAGCGGCAGGATGTACACTGTACATCCTCACTCACTTCGGGCATAGTTTATCATCCGTAACGCCCCGATATAATAGCCCCCTGCGGTCCCCCATAAGCGGCGACCGCTTACGGGGGACACGTGGGCATACTATCGGGGTAAAAATCCTAAAGTCAAAACAAACCACCTATGTAAGAATGAACATCGCCCTATCCGTTGATACGAGCCTTTGTTGTCCCGAACTTTACGGAGTGGCATCAGAGGGTGAGGCGACACATTTTAAAAAAAACAGGTTTTTAAAAA
>JAITUP010000170.1 GCA_031286265.1 Chitinispirillales bacterium
TGTTGCCGCCCCAGTTACTGGAAGGAGTAGCGAGATGAGGCTGGGTCATTTGAGCGATTTTTTGTGCCGTATTCATTAGGGCTATTATACTGTCGATACGATATTCTATTGGATCGCGCACGAGAGAAATTGTCCCCACGTTTTCCGAAAGGCTGCCAAGCACCCGGTTAGTGTCCGGCAAATACCCGGCTTTTCGGACGAATAAGCGCGCTTGTCCGCTATTGTTAAGCTCAATAGTCGAATTTGTGAATGTTCCAAAGTCTCCCTGCGTGTTTGTAAGCGTCCGGGCCGCCGCGAGCAGATTGCCGTCTGTCTTGACCATCACCACAGCGTTGTGGATAGGTTCGCCCTCGGCGTCGGTGACTTTTCCGGTTAGGGTAACCGACAACGGCTGGGCTATCACGGCAGTCGGCGCGAGGCAAAGAAAGGCTGCCGCGATCAGGGGATTGAAAAAACGTTTGAATTTGGTCATTTGAATACTCCTTTTATTTGGGAATGTAACAGGTGGTCCATATTATGGATAATATACGTAATCCGCACGATAAAAAGTAACGAAAAATTTGAAATTTAATTAAAAAAAATTATTCAACAAAACACGCGCTCGTCGCTGCGGTCGTTACTAAATCGCGCGGAGTTCTGCCGTAGGCCTCAACGCGCAGATAACTGTTTCCTTCGGAAAGCGCGTCTGTGGGTATGGGAATCGTTGCGTCGTATGTATCGGGCGGCAGTTTTTCGTTGATGATGAGTTTTTCGCCTGCCGTGCCGGTCATCATAAATACCCCAATCGCTCCCAGCGCTCCAAATTCTTTTGTACTGATAGCCCGAGCGCACAAATTTGTCTTGTCGGCGATGGTTTTTGAGCCGATTAGCGATATTTCGGGACGACGGCTGTCGCAAATCGACACAAAAGGCCCGTTGGTAACAAATGTCGCGGCGTCCCTTATTTTGCTGATGATTCCTGCCGCGTCACTCATTTTTTCTCCATAGATCCCCGTCCTCGCGAATCCCATGTATCGATCCGCCGCCTCGTGAATTTGCAAAAACGGTATGCCGATTGCCCTGTATCGGTTAAAATCCCCATGCGCATCGCTGCCGCCGAGTATCGGTATGCGGCGCCCTTTTTGTATCATTGATATCCAAAGATTTTTGCCGCGTTTCCATGACTCGTAAAAATCGCCGTTGGCCGCCTGAATCCCGCCGAGCTTGCCGCAGAGATCGTCTGCGCCCCACATCCCGCGTCGGAGAAAAATCCTCTGCATGAACCCTGCTTTCACCCCCGGATGCGCCGCGAAAGATACTCCGCCTTGCCGTTCTATTTCATCAATCGCCTCATCAATCGTCAACTGTCTGTCGCCGCGGATATTCCTTCTGGCCCCGTCAAGCGTCCCCGGAATGTATTCCGATAAACCCAACCCGCACAGATGCACCGCTTTCTTTCGGGAATTGAGGACGGAAATTTCCTCACCGGGCATCAACACCGTAGTTCCTTTATAATTATCAATGCAAGATTTGTACAATTTCCACAGGCGAAGATTTTTGTCTTGGCGCAAGTAGTTGTCCGGGTCGCAAGCCAAATCGTAAGAATGATCCGTCACCGCTACGAAACTCAACCCGCTCGCGGCCGCCATCCTGTCGATAACTTCAAGAGGCGGCCCCCACTCGACATGGCTTCTCGAAAATATGGAATGACAATGCACATCTCCAAACGTACAAAAATCGCTGCCGGGATAATCATCATTTGCGATAAAGCAGCGGAAAGCAAATTTTGTCGACGTAATCAAATTGTCGTTCAGAACCGTATAAATTTTGTTCTGCGGCGTCCCGTTCTTAATCCGCCGATACCGCAAACACGCGTTAACAAACACCTCGCCGCCCGACGGCGGTAATTCCGAACGCGGGACGGTTAATATATATGCCTGCAGTTGTTTTCTTTGCAGATGGTCAATTTCCGATTTTTGTATTGCGGATTGATCAAATTCAAACAGCAGCGGCCCTAATGAAATCGTCACCTGAACCGATTCAATGCAAATGGGATAGAGGTGCGCGTCGTTAACCATTAGGACTATCGGCAAATCGGCCTCGCGCGTTATTCGGCGCGGCAAATCAAATACAATTTCAGGTTCTCTGCGAAAAAGCGCGCTTGGCGACCAGCCGAAAAAACGGAAGTGGGTTTCGGCGTATAGAGCTGCGGGGAGTAGTAGTTCTGTCATTGGCGCCTTTGGAATATTTAAAGTTTTTTGGGGACAGGGGGTAAGATGTGCTTCCGCACGCGCTCCTCACAGAGTCCCTCTCTCAACCAAAGGGCGGAATGTACACTGTACATTCTCACTTACTTCGGTCATGGTCCATCTCCACCTAAAACCTATACACCCTAAAACCCATATCTTAAAATCGACTACGGGGGATGTAATGGGTAATCCATACAGAAAGCCTTTCGAATCCCTACGAATATATATTATGCGGATATATATTGCCCTTTACTCACAATTTTTAAAAAAAATGTTTTAATCCCGCCAAATCAACTCCCATGAATTATTTTTCAACGAACGACACAGCAATAATAAA
>JAITUP010000270.1 GCA_031286265.1 Chitinispirillales bacterium
GAGAACAGGGTTGCGATGGTCGACGTCCAGTAGCCCGCTGGCGGATATCATAAAGACTTTTTGCCCGCCCGGCTTTCTGTCGAACCTGCGCGCGCCAAAATATTTGCCGTTGAACAGGCAGGTTTCGGGAACAATCAACCCGGCAAGTTTCGCGGCGGCCATATAGTCAAACTCTAACTTGCCTATGGATTCGTGATCCCAGTGAGCGGGGAATTTGACTAACCATTCCGAACCGTCGGCGTCGCGCCAAAACATTTTTGGCCGCACGCCGTTGGAACTGCCGCTCCCTCGCACCATTTTTTCCAGTTCGTTGGAATCCTCATCCGCCTGAATCCTCTTCGCTTCCATTGCGAACACATCCATGTCGAGCGCCGGGTAACCATCACCCATCAAATCCTCCGCCGGTCGATATTCCAACGCTCCGGTGCCGGTTGTTCCAACAATGGCCAGCCTTTCAATTAATGATACGGTGCGCGGCTCGATTTGTCTTTTCAGCAGCAACCGGTCTATGAGCAGCCGCCCCCACCCATCGGGCAAGGAATCGTTGAACACGCCAAAATTACCTGCAAACGGCGTAGCGTCGGCGATAAACACACGTTTTTCAAGCGGCAAATTGAACGGTGAGATGGAAAACCCCTCGCGCAACCAGTCGGCATCATACTCAAACGCGAGGACTTTTTCCGGAGTTTCGGCAAGCCGCCCAACCTGCCGACCATCGTAAAAAACGTTCAGCAGCTTATTTCGCATTTTTACTCTCCGCTATGATCTCGTCGATAGATTGATAATTTCTGCGCGTGAACAGTTTTTCGAAATCCGCCTCATATCCCACCACGGCCGCGATGCGGACAAGCGAAGCGAGGGATATTGCGCCTGAGCCTTCGAATCTCTTGATAGAGCCGAGCGACACGCCGGAGCGCTCGGCCAGAGCCGTTTGCGAGAGCTTGGCCTCACGCCGCCGCAAGCGAATCCGCGCCGCGATGCCCTTTTTAATGTCTAATATATTAGCCATAGTGTGTCCTTTTGGGGGTATTTGTATAAAATATAGTACACTTTTCAGTTGAAAGTCAATACATGTTAAAAAATATTTAAAAAAAGTATTGAAACGCGCTAACCCATAATATAATTTTATTATATGTGATTTATAATGGCGCGTTCTATATAGACGCGTTTGCGTATAGCGGATAAATGCATTACGCAAAACAGATAAACTGTGACGTAAAGGATTGATATATAACGATATACTGGGGTTTACGTCATTAAGATAATATGATGCGTTATGGCGTATATCGGGTAGTTATGTGCAATTTGCCCAAATTACTGTAAAATAAAGAAAATGTAAATAAATGGTGTTGACTTTTTGAAAAATCAGATATAAATTATTAAAAACTGTTAAAAAAGAACAAATTTAATGGAGGATCGTGAAACAGCATGGAAAAAATAATCGAACAAGTAAAAGAGTATTACGGTAAACAGTTGCAAAGCAAAAACGACTTACAAACAGGGGCTTGTTGTGCAATTGATAGGCCGCCAAAAGAAATAAGGGCAATTTTGCCACTTATCGCAGATGAAATTCATCAAAGGTTTTATGGTTGTGGCTCCCCTTTACCGCCATTGTTAGAAGGAAAGACATTACTTGATTTAGGCTGCGGAACTGGACGAGATGTATATATAGCCTCTAAATTGGCTGGACAGACAGGTTCGGCAATCGGTGTTGATATGACAACAGAACAAATAGAAACCGCTATAAAATATCAAGAAGAACAACGCGAACGTTTTGGCTTCAAAATATCAAATGTAAAATTTATGCAGGGTTATATAGAGGATTTAAAATCTATCGGCATAGAAGACAATAGCATTGATGTTGTTATTTCAAATTGTGTTATAAATCTTTCACCTGCAAAAGAACTTGTATTTAAAGAAATATACCGTATTCTAAAGCCTGGCGGTGAATTATACTTTTCCGACATTTTTGTAGACAGGCGCATCCCAGAGCCTCTAACAACTGACCCCGTATTGCGTGGGGAATGTTTAACTGGGGCATTGTATACAGAAGATTTTCGCAGGCTTATGACAAAAACTGGCTGGCTTGATTTCCGTTATACAAACATACGTGAACTTGCAATGGACAACGAAGAAATAGAAGCAAAACTCGGTTTTGCAACATTTTCTTCAAGAACCGTAAGGGCTTTCAAACTCAACGATTTAGAAGACATTTGCGAAGATTATGGACAAGTTGCTTGGTATAACGGTAATATCCCAGAACATCCGCATTTCTTTGACCTTGACGACAGCCATAGATTTTTAACAAATAAACCAATGCTAGTATGCGGCAATACAGCCTCAATGGTTTCAAATACTCGCTATGCCAAAGCCTTCAAAGTAATGGGGGATCGTTCTGTGCATTTTGGGAAATTTCTTGATTGCGGAACAAACAATACCAGCACAGAAACTGGATCAGGTTCATGCTGTTAAAAAGGGTTGTGTGAATGAATTGTCATAATATAATTGAATGTGCCTGCCCAAAAACTACTTGTCCAAACTATAAAAAGTGTTGTGCTTGTGTAATAAAGCACAAGGAAACAGACAGTCTTCCTTTCTGTTTATTCCTTGATAATGACGGTGATAAAAGCATGGAAAATTTATACAGGAAACTAAAAGAAAGGTTTGAAAAATAGTCGAAATAAAAATTTATTAAAAAAGTTGCAAAAGGGGCAAACAGCACATAACAAACGGTAACTGCAAAATGCCCTGTTCGGGCATTTTGGGCTCCGAAAAATTGCAGTCGGGCTAACGCCCTTTGTGCAATTTTCTCTACGCCACATTTTTTTGTGCCCGTAAAA
>JAITUP010000067.1 GCA_031286265.1 Chitinispirillales bacterium
CCGTGCCGTAACCCGCGAGTACGTAATCGGCGATCCAAATCTGTATCAATTCGCCGTTTACAGGATTAACGGCCATCGCCCCCGTAAACACTCCGCTTTTCTCTTTTGACAACTCCGCCCGTTCAAGGTCACTCTTCATCCGAGCGGCTTCCTGATATTTTTTTACCGTCTCTGCCTGCTCATCCGTAACAATCTCCGCGACAAGCGCGTGTTCCGGCGCGAGCACCATGTAGGTCGCCCCGAAAAGCGTATCGGGCCGCGTCGTAAAAACTTTTATTTCCCTACCGTCCGCGCGGCCCCCCGCCACCTTGAATATCACCTCCGCGCCCTCCGAACGGCCTATCCAGTTCTTCTGCATCGTAAGCGTCGATTCCGGCCAGTCAACCTCAACCAGATCGTCGAGCAGCCTGTCGGCATAGGCGGTAATTTTGAGAATCCACTGCCTCAAGTCTTTGCGCTCAACCGGTGTCCCGCAGCGCTCACAGCCGCCGGCGACTACTTCCTCGTTCGCAAGCCCGGTCTTGCAGGACGCGCACCAGTTTATCGGTACCGTACCCTCGTAAGCGAGCCCCATTTTATAAAGCTGCAAAAATATCCACTGTGTCCACTTATAATAACCCGGATCGGTAGTGTCAATTTCTCGATCCCAATCGTACGCAAACCCTATGGAATTTATCTGCCGCTTAAAATTAGCGATACAATCTTCCGTTACAACTCGCGGATGTATACCGTGCTTAATGGCATAATTCTCCGCCGGCAGCCCAAAAGCGTCCCAACCCATAGGGTGCAGAACGTTATAACCCTGCATCCGCTTCATGCGGGCAATGATATCGGTAGCGGCGTAGCCCTCGCAATGGCCTACGTGCAGGCCGGAACCGGACGGATATGGAAACATATCAAGTGCGTAAAATTTGGGCTTTGATGGGTCAAACACCGTCTTAAAGAGCTTTTTCTCCTGCCAGCGGGCTTGCCATTTCTGCTCTATTTCCAACGGTATGTAGCTGCTGCCTGACATATTTTTCTCCTGTTTAATGTATTATTCAATAATTCAGAGTTCTTAGTTTCAGTATGCCGTAAAAATGAGATATTAAGGGCATCCCGAAACTCCCTCATGGTTAATGACACCGATAATATAATATTAGGGACACTTTTTTTTACACATTTTTGATTTTCTATTGACCTGCTAATTACAATATACTATTTTATCTATCTTTAATTATTCTCGAGAAAAGATGCCCAAAAAATGGTAATAGACATCAGATTAGTCCCTGAAGGGCATTCGAGGCTTGAGCGGGAATCGCGGCTTGAGGGGTTTGAGGGCGATTTGCCCCCGTTTGCCGCCCCGGTGCGTTGCCGTGCCGAGATAGACCGGATGGGCGGGGCGGTCGCGGTGAATCTGCGATTTGCCGGTGAGTTTGAGATGGAATGTGCGCGATGTCTCGAAAATTATGGCGAAAGTGTCGAAAGTACGATTCGTATCATCATAGAGGAAGAGCAGGGGAGGCACGGTCCGGCCGTGGATGAGGATGGCGAGGGGGTGGATTTTTTCTTTGATGCCGCCCACGAGTTGGTTGATATAAGTCCCGCTATATACGACGAGATAATGGTATCTCTGCCTTTGAAGCCGCTATGTTCGGAGGATTGCGGGGGGATATTGGTAGACGGGGTTGGCGGCAACGACGAAAAACCGATTGATCCGAGGTGGGCGGGATTGATGAAAATTCGCGGTGATGGCGGCGGCGGACGGGATTTTTAGAAAAATGCCGCCACCGCGCCGCGCTATGATATATATTAGTGACGATTATGGTTAGGTATTGCGCCACACCGTCCGACAACCGTTAGGGCAGTGATGTTTGCCGGACGGCACGGCACAATATCTAATCGTGGGATTAATAAATGAAAGGACGGTATTACAAATGGCGGAACCTAAGAAGCGGCAATCGCCTTCGCGCACCGGTAAGCGCCGGAGCCATCTCGCGCTTAAACCTATGAATCCCGCAACCTGCTCGCACTGCAAGCAGCCTAAAGCGGCGCATAGGGTTTGCGGCAATTGCGGATATTACGCCGGCGTGGAAGTCTTCTCGCCGGAAGATTAAAGGTGCGTTTTCGAGCGGATGGGTCAGCGTGATTCGTTTAGCGGTTGATGCGGAGGGCGGAGATTTTGGGGCGGATGTCGTCGTGCGCGGCGTTGTCGCGGCGCGGCAGGCGTCGTCCGTGCCGTTCGCTACACGGCTGTGCGGTGATGGGGCGCGTCTTGAGCGCGTCCTCGGCGAATTGGGGCGGGAAGGCCCCGGTTTTGACAACTCCGAGTTCGTTATCGAGCATTGCCCAGACGTTATAACCGCAGACGACCGGCGTACCATGGTCTGGAAAGATAAAGCGGCTTCATCGATCGTGCGTTGCGTGGCTCTTCAGAAAGAGGGGCAGGCCGACGCCTCGATGAGCGCCGGGGATACGGGGATTTTGATAGGATCGGCCCTGTTTATTTTGGGTCGGGCGGAGGGTGTCTCGCGCCCGGCGCTGGCGGCGTTTATCCCTACGCCGGTGAAGCCGGTGCTCGTGATGGACGTGGGGGCGAACGTTAGTTGCCGCGCCGAGCATCTAGCGGGGTTTGTTGAGTTAGGTTGCGCATACATAAGCCGTCTGTTTGGGCGTAGCGATGTTCGCGCGGGGCTTTTGAATGTTGGCACCGAGCCCGCGAAAGGGCCCGATGAAGTGCGCGAAGCCGCGAGGCTTCTTGAGGGCAACAAAAATTATATCGGCTTTATAGAAGGCAATAAAGTGTTTTCAGGTGAGGCCGATGTTGTGGTGTGCGACGGTTTTGTTGGCAATGTGCTGTTGAAAACGAGCGAGAGTTTTTATTCTCTGATAACCGGCTTTCTGGCGGATAGCCGCGAGATGTTTGAAATATTGTCGGAGAAAATGGACGCTCTGAACCCGGAAAACTACGGGGCGGCGCCGCTTCTCGGCATAAACGGTACGGTATTGAAAGCGCACGGCGGGTCGTCGGTGCGCTCCATAAAAAATGCGGCGCTGACGGCGCTAAAGGCTGTTGGAAAATAAGCTGAGGAAACGATGGGAAACATAAAATCGCGGATCCTTTCGGTCGGAACCTATGTGCCGGACAAGGTTCTGACAAATAAATACTTCGAGTCCTATCTCGATACGAGCGACGAGTGGATTATGACCCGGACGGGCATAAGGGAGCGCCGGATAGTCGATCCCGACAACCCCATGACCGCCGCGGACATGGGGTGCCGCGCGGCGCTCGTGGCAATGGAGAAGGCAAAAGTCAAAGCGGAAGAAATAGACGGCGTAATCGTCGCCACATTCACGCCAGACAACTTTTTCCCGTCAACCGCATGCCGAATACAGGCCGATTTAGAGTGTAAAGACGCGTTCGCCTTCGACATCAGCGCGGCGTGCGCGGGATTCGTATACGCGCTCACGGTCGCAAACAACATGATAGTATCAGGCCAGGCGAAAACAATACTCGTCGTCGGCTCGGAAGTTATCTCAAAAACATTGGACTGGAACGATAGAGGAACGTGCATACTCTTCGGCGACGGCGCGGGGGCGGTGGTGCTTCAGGCCGACGAAAGCGGTCGGAGCGACAGAGGAATCTTAACGTGCCACCTGTCTTCAGACGGCACAATGGGCGACCTTTTGATATTGCCGGCATGGGGCGACGAGCGGTTTTTAAGCATGAAAGGCAACGAAGTCTTCAAACACGCCGTAAGATGCATGGCCGATTCCATCTATAAGGTTATCGATAAAACCGGAATGAAACTCGAAGACATGGACCTCCTAATCCCACATCAGGCTAATATAAGAATAATACAGGCGCTCGCCAACCAAATGGGCATCCCAATGGAAAAAGTAATCGCAAACCTAGACAAATACGGAAACACCTCAAGCGCCTCAGTCCCACTGGCGCTCGAAGAAGCCTGGATGGACGGACGCATAAAAGACGGAACAAAAATCGTCTTTGTGGGGGTAGGCGGCGGGTTTACGGTGGGCAGCGTAGTTTGCGTAATGTAATTTCAAAAAATGCTTGATTTGAATTTAGTTTTATTGTAAACTGTAAATATATACATAACATATGAATATATAAATTCAAAGTTTTAGCAATGACCAAATAAATTTCTAACTATAAATTAACAGGAGGCTTTGTATGAAAACGCGTGTTAAAATGCTTGTGGCGGCAGTTTTGGTGGGTGGGGTGGTTTGGGGGGCGGGGGCGCAACCGGCAAGGGAAATAAATTTGAATACCGGGGGTGCTTACCTGAATTTGGTTTCACATCCTCCTTCTCCTGCTAGCAATGCGGAAATAGCTTCTTATGTTTCAACAGTAAGGGGATATGCGGCTGTGGTACTCAGTCCACATCAATTTGAAACCGTTAATTACAGAGATTTTCATGTCATAAACGGAACTATACACGCTACCAACCTTAAAAGTTTCATCCATCCACACCCTACGGACGAATCCAAAGTTATAAGATACACCGCTATAGAATCCGGCGAAGTTCTTACAGTCGCACGGGGAGTAGCGAGAACAGAAAACGGGCAGGCGATTATCGAACTGCCACCACACTTCTCAATGGTTACAAGCGAAGAAGCGCCTATAAGTGTAATCGTGACACCCAAAGGCGCTCCGGTTTTGTTATATGTTAAAGAAGAGAGCAGAGAAAAAATCGTGATCGCTATGAGAGAACCGGATTTTATTGAGTTCAAAGATGTTGAGTTCTCATATCAAGTGACGGGCGTTCGGGACGGATTTGAGAAGATTGAGGTTGTTGTTGATGAAGGTAAATTGAACACGCGAGGATCAGTGAGAAGCGACATACAGGAAAGGATAGACGCATACGAGAAAAGGGTTGATGCGAGAATTGAGAGGTGGCGGGAGGGGAAATAGTGGATAATTGACAAAACTATGACTTTTTGGTCGATTTAACGGATATCTGTTGATCTTTTCAAGAAGAGGTGTAGTTATGAAGAAGAAAATTTTTCTATTAAGCATAATTGCCGTATTGGCATTTGCGGTAATGGGTTGTGATACGTTGGTAAAGTCTGGTAATGGTGGCGAAGATATCCCACCGAGTTCGCCATATACGCTGACCGACACGAGCTGGAAGCTAGTTGCGATTGCTGATATTACAAGTGGTACGAGTAGAGAACCAAATTGTGGTGAATATATGTGTGAGGTTGAGTCATATACACTTACATTTACTAATGACAGTACGGCTTATGGTAAAAGTACCGTGAACCAAATGTTTGGGCGATATATTGCTGATTATAGGACCGGTACCTTATTTTGGCATGAAGCGATATGGACTATGCAGGGTGGTGAGATGGGTGACGGGGAAATGTATATTCACGCTCTTACCGGTGATAAGTCCCGTCCTTTTAAGCTGTATTCACAGGAATTACACGTATTTTACAACAACGGTAAAGAATATATGAAATTTAATAGAATAGAAGGAGGTCGTGTATGAAACTTGGGCGACTCACATTAATAACACATTTTTTATCGATTCTGATATGCTTGCAAATAAATGCCCAACTTAGCACAAATGAAATCCCTATTGGTTTTAGGTATGATTTTGGCAGAGGGGCAATACCTACAGTAACAATGCCTGCTGTTGATGTGGCAATGCTCAAAGAAGAAGTAAAGATGTGGATGAAAAAGAGGTTGTACAGACCAGTATCCGACACGATGAGACTAATATCGTCAGCCTTGAAAGGTCATTGCAATTATTATGGAGTCAACGGTAACATGCG
>JAITUP010000085.1 GCA_031286265.1 Chitinispirillales bacterium
CACCGGCAACAAACTCGCCGGCAATTACAGATTTGCCAACGCATCGAGAGGTTACGCAGCGCTCGGGCACAACTCCGTACTCGTTGAAGACGGCAAATATTATGTCGTCTACCACACGCGCTACCAGTCCGGCACAACCGGAGTTACCGGCAATCATAATCAATTCGTAAACCAGTTATTTTTTAACAACGACGGATGGCCCGTTATGGCGCCCAATCGATACGCCGGAGAAAGCGCGGGCAGGGTAGACGCCGCAGACGCCGCTGGTGATTACGACGTCGTTATCCACACCGCCGTAGGAAACAGCGTAACATTCGCTACATCTTCACTCTACACCTTTGGGGCAGATGGAAACGTAAGGCAAAGCAATACGGTTAGAGGGAATTGGGAGCGTATCGGAGAATATCATTTTATCGTTACAATAAACAGCGTAGCGTATAACGGAGTGATAGTTCCACAATATGATAACGATATGTCGCGCGCCTGTTTGTCTTTTACGGGAGTATCGCCAGCCGGCGTTAGCATGTGGGCGAATAAAAGACCCGGAACTACATCAATAACGGAGAGTGAACGAACTGTACCATGACAGAGCAACCGGTAAATCCCCAAAACGCAAACGACGCTGCCGAGAAATCAATCCCTGCGGGCAAAAAGGATGTTGACCGCAGGGAATTTCTAAAAACCGCTTGCCGGTTTTTGGCGCTATCCGTTGCGGCTGTAGGGTTTAATAGATTGGTTGACATTGAGGGAGGAGAACGGGTTTGGCAGATTGACCCTAAAAAATGTATTCAGTGCGGACGCTGCGCAACGGAGTGCGTACTCAATCCATCGGCAGTACGATGCATACACGCGTATGATGTTTGCGGGTATTGCAAACTGTGCGGCGGGTATCATAGGATCAATGCCGGAAAATTAGACACGGCAGCGGAAAATCAGGTATGTCCAACAGGAGCAATTGTAAGGACGTTTATTGAAGATCCGTTTTATGAATATAAGATTATTGAAGAACTGTGCAACGGATGCGGAAAATGCGTTAAGGGATGTACTGCGTTTGGAAACGGCTCGCTCTTTTTGCAAGTGCGGCATCATTTATGCGTGGGATGCAACGAGTGCCGGATTGCCGTAAAGTGCCCGGCAAACGCAATCAGTCTAGTCAAATCAAAAAACGCCTATTTTTCGCCGATATAGTGGGGATTATAATGAAATTTTTAATTTTTGCTATATTATCTTTTGTAACGGCGTCTTTTGCTTCGGATCGCTTTCCCCGTCCCGAATTTCAAACCGGCTATGAAATCCCTCCAAATGATTTTGGAGCAGCGCGGGAGATTATTTTTTATTATATGGATGTAGCGATACTCTTCGCCGCGCTGTGTCTCGCGTCTTACTTTGTCCTTAAAAAAAGATCGCGCAAAGGCATCGTCGGGCTCGCGCTATTCTCAATCGCCTATTTTGGGTTTTACAAAAAAGGATGCGTCTGCTCGCTCGGCGCGATTCAAAATATTACCGCCGGGCTATCGTCAAGCTATACAATCTCCATTACCATATTTCTGATATTTATCCTGCCGCTGATTTTTTCGCTCTTCTTCGGACGTGTTTTCTGCTCCGGCGTATGTCCATTAGGCGCGGTACAAGACCTTGTCGCGTTTAAGGCAAAACGTGTTCCGGCGCGATTATCCGCGATTCTTGGGTTCATCCCACATATTTATCTCGGATTGACAATTCTGTTCGCCGCGACCGGAGCCGGTTTTCTCATTTGTAAATTTGACCCGTTCGTAGGAATATTTCGATTAGGCGCCCCATTTGGAATAGTGGCGTGGGGCGTGGGGATATTGATACTTGGAATATTTGTCGCCCGCCCATACTGTAGATACCTGTGCCCCTATGGATTGATTTTGGGATGGGCATCAGCAATATCAAAATACCGTGTGAAAGTTTGTCCTGATACATGTGTAAATTGCAGGCTATGCGAGAACGTCTGCCCCGTTGACGCAATACTTCCGCCAACTGTTGAGCCTATAAACGAACGCCGCAGCCATGCCGTAAAACGCCTCAAAATATACTTTGTTATGCTGCCGGTATGGATTGCCGTCTTTGCAACCAGCGGATGGTTTTCCGCAGACCTGATTTCAACATTTCACCCCGACGTAAAACTTTTACGCATTATCGAACTCGAAGAATCCGGCACCGCACGAACGAAATCATTTGAAAGCGAGGCGCTACGGGTCGACGCGGATGTTATTGCCGTATTAAGAACAAATTCAGAAAGAGCCAAAAAAGATTTCAAACTGGGGATGCTAATCTTAGGCGCCTACTTAGGCCTTATACTCGGTGCCTACCTCATCCGCCAGTCAACACATAAAAAACGGGAATACTATGATGCCGACCCTGTAACGTGCGTTAGTTGCGGAAAGTGTTATGGGTATTGCCCGAAAAATGAAATGCGGAATGCGGAATGCGGAATGCGGAATGCGGAATTAACGCCAAAACCATCTTCTATCCGAAGTTTGTTTTGGCTTTTGACTTTTATTCCGCATTCCGAATTCCGCATTCCGAATTAAACTTAACGGAGAAACCATGCAATTCAACAAAAAAGCCCTCAGCCAGTTCATCAAAGGCCTCCAATGGTCGTCTGCCATCGCCGCCATAATACTCGGCGTGTTGCTCGCCGCTACGCTTGTACAGACGAAAATACATGAGCCAATTATCACGAGTGATTTTACAAACATCTATCAATTGATTGACCGCAACCCCGCCAATCAAGAACTGCGAGACGAAGCAAGAGCGCTTGATATGCTTGCTCGGAAAGCCTATTTTACATCCATATATCAATTAAATACAGGAACGATAATATTCTTCATCGCGCTGGCAATCTTCCTCCTCTCATGGAACATCAACACAATCATCTCTCCCCCGCCCCCACAGCGACCCGGTGAAAAAATCTCATGGTGGAAACGTCAAACGCAATCAGCAAAAACCGCCGCAATCACAAGCGCGGCAATAGTCATTGTACTCATATCATACGGCATCTTTCAAAAATACGAATTAACATTAGTGCTAACTTCACGCCGCGACGCGATACTCGATAGCGAACAGTATTCGCAATGGTGGATGAATTTTAGAGGCCCCGGCGGAAATGGAGTAGCGACATTTTCTAACGTGCCAATAAAATTTAACGGCGAAACAATGGACGGAATACGCTGGAAAGTCGAAACGCCGCTCGAAGGGTTCAACTCGCCGGTTGTTTTTCAAGACATGATATTTTTAACAGGCGGAACAAAAGACAAGCGCCAAGTATACAGCTTCGACGCCAACACCGGAAAATTGCTATGGACGCAAGACGTTAAAATTTCCGAAGCGGCAAACCACGACATGCCCAAAGTAGACAAGGAAACCGGCTTCGCCGCCCCAACAGCCGCCTGCGACGGCAAAAACGTATACGCAATCTTTGCCACAGGCGAACTCGCCGCCTTTACAATAATGGGAAAACCTGTGTGGACAAAATTTTTAGGCATACCCGACAACCACTACGGCCACTCGTCGTCGCTCATTACCCACAACGGCCTGCTGTTTGTACAGTTTGACCAATACGATGTTGGAAAACTTTTTGCGATAGATGGAAAATCAGGCAAAGTCGTATGGGAAGTTGACAGAACGCTGCTCTCATGGGGATCTCCAATATGCGTTAACACCGGAAGCCGTTATGAGTTGATAGTGGTAGACAACGAGTTCGTAACATCCTACGACCCCAACACCGGCAAACTCCTGTGGAGCGTAGACTGCCTGCACGGCGAGGTCGGCCCCTCCGCCGCGTTCGCCTCCGGCATTGTATCTGTAGCCAACGAATACGCCGTAGCCGCGGGAATAAACGCCGCCGAAGCCGCTGGCGCAGAAGGCGGAAAAGCCTCAACCGCCTGGGAACGCCGCGGCGACCTGCCAAACACCGCAAGCCTCGTAAGCGCCGACTCCATGACATTTATGGCAACCGCAACAGGAGTTATTACCTGCCTCGACAACCGCGACGGAAAAGTCCGCTGGAAACACTCCTTCGAACGCGGCTTCTACTCATCCCCCATCATCGCCGGCGACAAAGTTATCATCTTCGACCGCGACGGTATAATGCACACATTCGCGCTCTCGGCCGAAGAATTTACCCTTATCGAATCATCGCCGCTCGGCGAGCCGGTAACGACTACGCCGGCGGTGATGGATGGGTTTATGGTGGTGAGGGGGGACAGGTATTTGTACAGGGTTGAATAGGAGTATAGTTGGGAAAACACAACAATGTAAACCCAGTATGCCACCGCGGCTAGCGGCCGTAGCTGGCACCGTCGAAAATGCTGACGTAGCCGTAGCCACCTCAATATTAAATGATTGCGTATCTATCAACAGATTTTTGCCAAACATCACATATAATCCTTAAAATCGTCCAAAGGCTCGTTAAAATCGTCGCTCATTTCGCCAAAAGTGCCGCTCATGCAACCCGCATACGGTCGCTTGCTGGGTGGTTTGGGATTCGCAACAATCTTCTCTGTAAGTCGTATAAACCTGTCTCGCGCCTGTTCAAAAGACTGGTTTTCCGAATCGGGGGCGTAAGACATGTTAGACACGTAATTTTTGTAGTCACGCGCGTATCGTTTGATTTCTGAAAGGTTTGTGATAACGGCATCTATTGATGTTTTTAGCTCTTTGTTAGATTTGGCGCGTGTTAGGATATCTCTACACGATGTGCTTTGACTAAACTCGTTCCGCCACCAAAAACAAGGTAGCCATTCGGTAAAGACAACTCGGATAATTTTTGTATAAGATAAATCACCCAGTAGTCTTTTTCGGGTATTGT
>JAITUP010000095.1 GCA_031286265.1 Chitinispirillales bacterium
AGTGAGGATGTACAGTGTACATCCTGCCGTTTGATTGAAAGAGGAAACTTCGAGCCCCGTCACCAAAAAACAAAGCCAAACTCAATAGATAATTGAGGTTAATTACCGCCGGGTTAATATGACACATACTATACACACCGCAATACACAAAATAATACATGGGGAATATGAAAATCAAGGTCTAAATAAAAAAAAATGGAATTTGATTCACTACCGTCCCATAACCATGTTTAGAATGAACATCGCCCTTTCCGTTCAGCCGAGCCTTTGTTGTCCCAAACATTACGGAGCGGCATCAGAGGGTTAGGCGACACATTTTTAAAAAAAGGTTTTGAAAAAGATTTTTAAAAAAACGGTAAAATCTTATGAGACGCCAATGTTTGATTTTATATTTTCATTATTGACCTGACGCCACGCCGCCATGTATATTTACCTTTAGGAAGCCATATCCCTACCATGTAACCAAAGGAGCCTTTACATGCCTTGCGAACTCAATACCGTCATGCCCTGTCCCTGCACCTATTCCTGCGAAAGGCGCGGGAAGTGCTGCGCCTGTCTCGCCTACCACACAAAAAACGGCGAGTTCCCCGCCTGCTTTTTCAGCAAGGCCGGAGAAAAAACCTACGACCGCAGCTTCAGGGCGCTGGCGAAGGACAGAGGGGCATGAGGTCAACACTCGCACCATGCGCCTTGTTCGCGTTCCTTCTGTTTTGCGCTACGGACATCGACGATAATTATACCGACGAGATATGGGGCCATGCCGCTAAAACCGCGTATGAATATTTTGTCGAGATATTGGCGATCCCGCGCTGTACCTATAACGAAGAAGCCGCGAGTAATCATTTGGTGGAGTTTGGGAGGGTGCGGGGATTTGAGGTGTTTCAGGACGAGATATTTAATGTGCTTATTAAAAAAGGCGGCTCTAAAGGGCGTGAGCATGAGCCGCCTGTTATTTTGCAGGCGCATATCGATATGGTTTGCAGGAAAGACGGCGATGTCGACCACGATTTTGGAATCGATCCGATTGTTCCCGTTATAACACACGACGGCTGGATTACCGCAGAAAAAAGGACTACGCTTGGCGCGGATAATGGGGGCGGGGTATCTATGATTATGGCGATTTTGGCGTCGAGCCGCATTTCCCATCCGCCCGTTGAAGCGCTTTTTACGACGCAGGAAGAAACCGGGTTGCACGGCGCGGATTTTTTTGACATTTCGCGGCTAAACGGCCCACGGCTTATCAATCTCGATATGACAGACGAAGGGGTGTTTGTCGTAAGCAGCAAGTGGGACGACGGGCCTGTTGTGGTAATCCCCCTCGAACCGGAGGTTCTGGCGAAAATCGCGAGATTGCCCGACTGGCATTTCCGAGCCGATTCGCCGCTGAGGGATACGATGACCGCGGTGTTCAGAAATTTTTATGGCAAGGATCCGATACTGGCCGGGATCAACAACCGCGTCGCCGGTGTCGAGTGTCTTGTGTTCGCCAACAGAATGCCCGATGTCGATATGATTTCGATCGGGTCTGATATTATGAATATACACACGCCCAACGAAAGAATGAGCCTGTCATCATTCAACAGGGTGTATGATTTTCTTGTGAAAGTTTTGGAGGCGTTGTGAAAAAATTTTCTTCTCAAGCCGCCGCGTTTGGGAATTTAAAATTAAATTAAATATATTATGGTATATAAACGTACTGACCTTTGGGAACAGAGTTGGTTTTGCATATAAATTTATGGGTTGTGGTTGAGCGACTATTATGAAACACCAAATTATACCTATACAAGTCATTCGCGCCGCCGCGCACGCTATGCTGTTGGTGATGGCGGTAGGCGCCGCGCTGTTTGCCGACAATGGTGGGCGGGGCGGTGTCGGTATTAGTGCCGATGTATCGCACAATAGCATTACGGTGGGCGATGTCATATCGCTGGATATTGTCATAAGTATTATCGAGCCGCCTGCCACGCCTTCCGTGCGAAGCGTCATGATCCCGCCCTTCGTAATTCCACCCGATACCGCAAGAGATTTCGGAGGGTTTGTTGTACTCTCTTCGTCTGCCTCTATCGATGAAAACGATTCCACGCGGGATTTTCTTTACCGCTATACCCTAACGACGTTCAGGCCGCAAACTTGCACAATCCCGTCATTAAAATTTTTAATAATGAACCACCCCCATCCTCCGGATACGCTTTTTACCGACCCGATTCCAATCGAAATAATATCCGTCATCCCACTGGACACACCAGACAGTGGTTTGGTGATTAGAGACCTCAAGGCCCAGCAAAAAACGGGTGGCGCGGACTTGAGATTTCTGTGGATACTTGCGGCTATTGCCGCTTTGGTGTTGGCTTATTTTTTATTGAGAAAGTACATGAAGAAAAAAATCGAGATCACCGCCGCCGCAAGATTGAAGCCACCGTATGAGGAAGCGCTCGAAGCGATTGTGATACTCAAAGAGAAAAAATATTTAGAGCAGGGTGCGGTCAGAGAATATACGTTTGAACTCTCGGAGATTTTTAAACGATACATAGGCCGCCGCTATGACACCATCGCTTCTGAATTGACATCGGAAGAAATTATCGATTGGCTCAAAACTTCGCCTATAGGCGTTGATATACGTCTCTCTGCCGAACGCTTTTTCCGTACTAGCGATCAGGTCAAATTCGCGAAATGGAAGCCGGACCAACAAACAATTGACGGTTTTATGAAAGATGTGAAAGCGTTTCTGGAAGCGACCAAGCCCGAGCTGGAGTCGCAAAACGAACAAAAAACCGAAACAACGGGGACTACAGAATGACATTCAAAAACCCCGAGTTTTTCTGGTTTCTCATCCTCATCATCCCGATGGTGTGGCTCTACATCGCGCGTGAGCTCAAGCGCAAAGTGACCGTGCGCTTTTCCGATTTGTCAATTATCAAAAAATTGCCGATGTCGCCGTATCAATGGATGCGCCACATATTGATTTTCATGCGTGTCGCCGGATTCTGTTTTCTCGTAGTCGCTCTTGCGCGTCCGCAAAAGACCCACACGGAAATTGAGGTGACTACCGAGGGGATCGACATCATGCTCGTTCTCGATATATCGGAGAGCATGAGAGCGTTGGATTTCAGGCCGGACGATCGGCTTGAAGTCGCCAAGCGTACTATGAGAGATTTTGTGTTGAAGCGTACATACGACCGCATAGGCCTTGTGATTTTCGGCAGCCGCGCGTTTACACGCTGTCCGCTCACAACCGATTATGGAATGCTTCTGCAGATGATTGAAGAAGCGACATACACCGATTTTTCTAACATGACCGCCATCGGAACCGCTATTGCCACAGCCGCAAACCGTCTCATTGATTCGCCGTCGGAAAGCAAGGTGATAGTTCTATTGACAGACGGTGCCAACAACGCCGGCGACATCCCCCCACTTGCGGCGGCAGCGGCGGCAGCGGAGGTTGGAATACGTATCCACACCATTGGAGTAGGCCGTGAAGGAATGGTACCCTTTCCTGTGGAAGTGGTCGACCAACGCACAGGCCGGAGAACCAGAAGAATACAAAACATTGAATCCGACGTGGACATGGTGGAATTAGCCGCGATAGCCGAGCTCACAGGCGGTAGAGTGTTCAGGGCGCAAAACACAGAAGAACTGCAGGAAATTTACGACATAATCGATCAAATGGAAAGAACAGAAATTAAATCCATAAACTACGTCTCACATTCAGAATATTTTTACTTGTGGTTATGGATAGGATTTCTAATTATAGCGTTGGAGATGCTATTACAAAAAACGATCTTTAGGCGTATACCATGAGTATCTTGGTATTGAATTTGACTTTATGAGGTAACTATGCGATACGGTAATCCTGAATATTTTTTGTTGCTCCTGGCTCTGCCCGTTATCGCGCTTTTCTTTTTTCTCATATACAGAAGAAAAATCAAGGCACTCGCCCGTTTCGCATCCGCTCCGCTCATCGGCAAACTGAACTCATCCGCCGGTCCATCGCGCTACATCCTTAAAGCGACATTCTTCTGTCTCTTCTTCATGTTCGCGACTTTCGCTCTCGTACGGCCGATGTTTGGAGTGAAGACGGAAATGGTTGAAAGAAAAGGCGTTGACATAATGATCGCGCTCGACATATCACACAGTATGCTTGCGCAGGACCTTGTTCCGAACAGATTGGAGCGCGCAAAATTTGAAATCCGCAGATTTGTTAATCTGCTCAGGGGCGACAGAGTCGGGCTGATAATATTTGCCGGAGAAAGCCACGTACAGTGCCCGCTCACTTTAGACTACGCGGTGGTGATGACCATGTTGCAAGCCATAAATGTCGATTGGGTGCAAATACAGGGAACTGCGCTTGCCGATGTTATACGTCAAGGCACAAAAGCGCTCGACGCGACAAACAGAAAACATAAAGTGTTGATCATTCTCTCCGACGGCGAAGACCACGAGGGCAACGTAGTGGAAGCGGCAAGAGCCGCGGCGAAAGAGGGAATCATCATCTATACCATAGGAATAGGCTCCGAATCCGGTGTGCCAATACCCATGAGCGGAAGCGGCGCAAACATTACTTATAAAAGAGACAGAGACGGGAATCTCGTCATGACGCGTCTCAATCCGGTAACGCTCGAAAAAATCGCGATCGAAACCGGCGGAAAGTATTTTCACGCTGGAGCAAATTTAGACTTGACGAGAATTTATAACGAAATAGCGCAAATGGAACAAACCAATTTCGGAATGACGAAAGCCGTTGTTCATGAAGAACAATATCAGTTGTTTTTGCTATTAGCCATAATTTTTATGTTGATAGAGTTTTTTATTTCAGAGCGGGCTCGCAGGAGAGAGGTTTGGAAAGGGAGGTTTGAGTCATGAAAACAAATATCCTTATCCCGTTGGCAAAGAAATGTATACGCTTATCATCAATACAAAAAACCGTGTGGATAATTATGGCTGTTGCGCTATTCGCGTTTGTCAACGCACATGAAGTCGGCAATAGAAACAGAAAAGCGAATCAACTATATTCCAAGGGTAAATACGAAGAAGCGCTCAGGCTATATGACGAAGCGCTTACGATTGACCCAACAGACGGCAAGTTAAGAATGAATAGAGGATCGGCGTTATTTCGCTTGAACGAATTTGATGAAGCGGAGCAGTCATATTTAGACGCGCTAAACGCCATCCCTCAAAACGATATTCAAACGCTCGCCGACGCACACTACAATCTCGGCAATATTCAGTTTGCGCAGGGTGAGCAACTTGAAACCACAGGCGGCATGGCATCCGCGCGCGAAAAATTTACGCAGGCGCTTGAGAATTATATCAATACATTAAAACTGCGTCCGGATGACAATGACGCAAAGTGGAATCTCCAACTCGCGCATCAAAAAATAGACATGCTCGAAAATCAGGAGAATCAACAGCAACAAAATCAAGACGACGACGGTGATAGCGATCAAGACCAACAAGGCGGAGAAGGAGGAGGCGATGAACAACAGGATGAGCAAAGCGACGGTGACAATCAAAACAATCAGGAGCAAAATCAGGACCGGCAAAATCAACAGCAGCAACGCGAACAAGAAGAAAATGATATGCGAAGAGAAGAAGCTGAAAGGCTGATAAATCAATTTTCCGACGACGCACCGGAATTAAACAGGCCTCAACAACAGCATAGAGGCAGGGTTCGTCAACCGGAAAGAGATTGGTAGAAAACGGAGGAGCGCATTTTGTGAAAAATGTTACGTCTATATTAATTTTGCTTGCCGCTATAACAGCCCCGGTGTTCGCGTCGGTTAATTTTACGGTCAGAACCAACCGGGCTACCGTGGCGCCGGGTGAAACGGCTATCGTTGAAGCCACGCTCGTTTCATCCAAGGCTGTATCCGGAGGCGCTCCCACGCCGCAGCCGAGCGACGCGTTTGACGTGTTGTCAGTCAACACCGGTCGATCGGAAGCGTTCAGTATGCAGATGGGATTTGGCAGCGGCGGCATGTCCGGGCAGAGAACGTATACCTACAGATACACATATACCATTACCCCAAGAGCCGCGGGCGCGTTTACATTTCCGCCGCTCACCGTCAATATCGATGGAGTTGATTACAGCACACGTCCTCTGTACTTCAACGCAGACGGCAACGCAGGAGCGGGCACAGCCGCAACCGCCGAACCTCAGCGCTCCCCCGATGTCACCGCGTCTCTAACGATGTCCAAACGAACGCTCTATCAGGGCGAACAAGCGGTGCTCACTTTCAAAATCGCGCAAAAGGCCAACTCACCAACAAATACACAGCAAGGATTTACAAACGCACACGAGCAAATTGAGCGGGCGTTCGGCAGTGGTAAATTTTCACTAAACCGTCTCTTTACGACTGTGGAGCATAATCAGGAGCACATAGACGGCGAACTGCATCACACATTCATACTTCGATATGCTGTTTTCGGATTGACGTCAGGGGAACACACTATTCCGGGAATCACATTTGAATACGATGAGATACTGCGGCTTCCGAATCAGCGCCGCACGCATTCGTTTTTCTCGGACCCTTTTGGCACGGGTTTCTTCGGCGGCGGAACGCAAGCCGTGCGGCGCGTCGCGCGCACCGCGCCATTTACCGTTACCGTAAAACCGATGCCGCCGGGAATGCCAACCGGATTTTCAGGATCTGTCGGAAGATTTACGATAGCCGCTATCGCCGAACCTGCAACCGTTCCCGCCGGAGAAGCAATCACCTTAAGAATAACATTGCAAGGCAATACACGCGCGTCAAATGTAGGCGATCCTATATTGCCGGAAATAAGAGGCGTCGATCTCTTCCCGCCCGAACAACAAATCGCGGTTGACACAGGAGCTGGAGGATTGTCAACAAAAAAAACATATCGCTATTTAATGATTCCAAGAGATGAAGGGGAACTGGCAATCGGCCCTATCATATACCACTTTCTCGATTCGGCAACCGGGACATACAAAACCGTGCAAACAGATCCGATAATAATCAACGTTACACCTGGCAGAGATGGGTCGAGGGAACAAACGAGACGCTTGACGCAAGAAGAAATATTGCAAGTGGGACACGACATCCGCTATATAAAAATGCCGCAAAGAATCAGGCATCAAGACTCACACCCATACCGTGCGCCACATTGGTACCTATTTTTCCCCATGCCCTTTATGATATTCCTGTTTGCACTAATCTACAAATCGCATTCGAGACGGAGCGATGAAAACATCTTCAAAAGCATTAGACAAAAAGCGCTCGCAAACGCCGTCAGAGAACTCAATAAGGCAAGCAAGAGCTGCAGCAGCGACAACGTGTTTTTAGGCAAAGCATCAATCGTCATAGAAAAATATATCTCCAACAAACTCGCGTTCCCGGCAACCGGACGAACGCTTGAAGAATTGAAAGATGAATTGCTGTCGCGCAAAATTGACGAGCATACGGTCACGGGGCTTACCGTGTTGATAGAAGGAATAAACGAATACCGTTTCGGCGGCAAAGCTTTTGACACGCAAAGCAGAAGCGATGTTATCAACCAAACGATAATTTTTTTGAGTACTATGGAGAGAACAGTGAAAAAAGAAAAAACATCCGCACCGTCGTCGCCTGTATCTGCGCTAATCGTATTATCTCTGATTACCGCCGCGGCGATATTCCCAGTGGCGGCATCAACCGAAAACAGCGATTACGAAAACGCGCCGGAGCTCTCAACAGAAATATCATATCCGGAAAATGAAAAAACGCAAACCCTTCCAATAGCTCCGATAACACAGACATTCACATCTACGAACGAAAAAAACGATACATGGTTCAGAATTGGCAACGAATTTTACGCGGCAGGTTTGTATGACAGCGCACTAACATACTACGCAAGAATAGTTGACGCTGGGATAAAAAACAGCTCGGTATATTTTAATATGGGCAACTGCTATCACCGGCTAAGAAATCAGGGAATGGCGCGGCTGTATTATGAGAGAGCGGCGGTATTGTCGCCAAACGACGCGGATATTCAAGCAAACATCAATTTCATAAAATCAATAATAGTAGACCGCGTAACCGAAGATCAAAGCGGCTACGATTTTCTTTCAACGGTAATGTATAACATCCACACGCTATTATCGTTAAAAAATCAACTGATACTCCTATGCGTCTTGCTATTCATATTGTCGCTACTCTGCTCCGCAATCCTCCTGAAAAAAGGTTTGGCACGCTTATGGTTTGCCTACGGCGCGGTTCTATGCGCCCTCTTGATAACGATAGTCGGCGCCTCCGCAGGCTACAAAATCTACGCCATCGAAACACGTCAATACGCCATCGTAATGACTCACTCCGTCGATGCCCAAAACCAGCCGGCCGGTGGGCAAACTCTCTTTATCGTACACGAGGGAACAAAATTGCGAATCAACGAAACTGTCGGCGAGTGGAGCCTCGTAAGCTTGCCAAACGGCTCAAGCGGATGGGTAACGACGTCGTCGCTTGGAAAGATTTAAGGCAAGATCGAAAACGGAGCCGATAACCAAACTTTCAATATAAATCAAGATTGTCCATTAGGATTGGGATGTTTTTTAAAAATCTTTTTTTAAAAAGATCCGCCTGACCCTTTGCCATAACTCGATAATGTTTGGGACAACAAAGGATCGTATCAACGGAAAGGGCGATGTTCATTCTTGCGTGGTTGGGGTATGGTAGGATTTTTTAAAACCTTTTTTTAAAATGTGTCGCCTAACTTCCTGATGCCGCTCCGTAATGTTTGGGACAACAAAGGATTGTTTGAATGGATGGGCGATGTTCATTCTGGGCGTGATTGGAGTGTTTGGTAAAACCCCGGATGGGGTTTGATGTTGGTAGCGTCGGGTTGGGGGCGTAGCGCCCCCTACCCGACGTTATGAGGTTCAATAGAATTTCCAAGCACCTCGGATTGAGGTGCAACAACCCCGTAAGCTCATGGTGAACTAAAGGGAAAGAACAAGGCGGAAGCCTATGTAGGAGTTGCGGTAGTCCGGGGTGTAGCTGCTGCGATTGGACACTCGGCAGTACCTCGCGCCGCTGATCCAACTGCCCCCGCGGATAACGCGGTTGGAGCCCGTAGCAGGACCCGTAGGATCTGTCACACCACTTTCACGACCGGCAAATAGTGTCAATTTGGAAGCTAAGTCGTTAAATTCGGGACGCACGGGATTGGCGCGCGTCCTTTTTTTTATTTCTTCACGTGCTTCGCGATAAAATCATCCAAAACTTCTTCCAAGTCAGGCTTACCGATCTCCTGTAACATATACTCAACACGAGTGCTGGGCTTGTTGATTTTGATTATGCGCTGCAAATCAATGGGCGTGGCGATGACCACCGCATCACAGTCTGTACGGTCTATCGTAGCAGACAGGTCCTTGATTTGTTGCTCGCCGTAACCCATTGCCGGCAATAGATTTTCGATATGGGGGTATGCGGCAAACGTTTCCGCAAGTTTCCCGACGGCAAAAGGCCTCGGATCGACAAGCTCCGCCGCCCCAAACCTGTGCGCCGCAACGGTTCCCGCGCCTATCTTCATCTCACCGTGCGTAAGGGTCGGCCCGTCCTCAACCACCAACACGCGCTTGCCCTTAATGAGCGAGTGGTCGGTCACGCTCAACGTAGACGCTGCATCCACCACAACGGCGTTGGGAGCGGCGAAAGCGATATTTTTTCGCACAGCCTGAATGTCATCGAAATCGGCGCTGTCTATTTTGTTGATGACGACGGCATCGGCAAGGCGTAACGCCACCTCGCCGGGATAGTACGCGAGCTCGTGGCCTGGGCGGTGGGGGTCAACCACGGTTATCATCAGATCGGGCTGGACAAAAGAGAAGTCGTTGTTCCCGCCGTCCCATAAAATAACATCGCAGCCCGCCGGGTCATTTTCCGCCGCGCGCAAAATCGCCTCATAGTCGACACCCGCATAAATAACGTTCCCGCGCACTATATGAGGCTCGTATTCTTCCATTTCCTCGATGGTGCATTTGTGCTTTTCAAGATCACCGATCTCGGCAAAGCGCTGAACTTTCTGCGCTTCCAAATCGCCGTAGGGCATAGGATGGCGGAGAGCAATGGTTTTCAATCCCCGCGCCATCAACACCTCTATTATCCGCCGCGATGTCTGGCTTTTCCCGCAACCCGTGCGAGTTGCGCAAACCGCTATCACCGGCTTCGTACTTTTGAGCGCCGTATTTTTCCACCCCATCATGGAAAAGTCCGCACCGGCGGCATTCACCCGCGCCCCCAAGCCCATCACTCCATCATAAGAAACGTCGCTATAGGAAAAGACACACTCATCAACATCATATTTCTTAATTAATTCCTCAAGCTCGGCCTGATGATAAACCGGAATGCCGTTTGGATACAGGCGGCCTGCGAGCGACGCGGGGTATTTGCGGCCGGCGATGTCCGGAATTTGCGCGGCGGTGAAAGCGGCCACGTTGTATGCTTCGTTGTCGCGGAAAAACGTGTTGAAGTTATGGAAATCACGGCCTGCCGCGCCAATGATTATTACGTTTCTTTTTTTCATAATTTAAAACTCTCTCCCTGTGAATGGAATGTTAAATTAATAGTCAAAATCAAGTATTTTCTTTCATTTCGTTGATATGGCGGCTGTAGCGTTTGGGGATTTTTATTCCGATAAACAACCCTATCTTCGCCATAAATGCCGAAATTGTATCAAAACCGTCTTTGTAAAACGCAGTTATCCGGCGCGTTTTATCCGTAATGTTTTTATAGTCCAGCGGACAGACGAATGTCCAATCCGCGTTTTCCCTATCAAATACTATCCTGAAATATTTGTCAATATCCAAACTCGGCAATCCGGCTTTCGAGAGCAAAATATGATGCTCCATGCACTCGTCGATATGGCTTATAATGGCACGGGTTCCGTCAAAAGAGATGACAGCTATCAGCATATCCCCGGCTTGGAGAGTAGAGTTGATATCGATATTTTCGGGATAAGTGATGATTAGCATAATATTTTTATAAAAATCTCACTGGTCCCCTTGCGGGGGCTATCTCAAAACGGGAGCGGCCGACGAGGGCCGCCCCTGCGTATATTGCGTTTTGGCCATAATTTAAGCGTCAAAACGCTATTTCGACGCCTGCTCAACCGCAACCGCGATTGCTACCGACGCGCCGACTATCGGGTTATTGCCCATGCCGATAAAACCCATCATCTCGACGTGCGCGGGAACCGACGACGATCCGGCGAACTGCGCGTCGGAGTGCATACGCCCCATTGTGTCGGTCATTCCGTAAGAAGCGGGGCCTGCGGCCATGTTATCCGGGTGCAATGTGCGGCCGGTACCGCCGCCGGACGCCACCGAGAAAAAGGTTTTGCCTTTTTCCACGCACTCCTTTTTATACGTCCCGGCCACGGGATGCTGGAAGCGTGTGGGGTTGGTCGAGTTTCCGGTGATGGATACGTCGACGCCCTCGTGGTGATTAATGGCCACGCCTTCGCGCACGTCATCCGCGCCATAGCACTTGACGGCAGCCTTATCGCCTACGGAATACGGCGTTTCCTTAACGACGCTGAGTTGGCCCGTGCAATAGTCGAACTTCGTTTCTACATGAGTGAACCCGTTGATCCTCGAAATTATCAGCGCGGCGTCTTTGCCGAGGCCGTTGAGGATAACGCGTAGCGGCTCCTTACGGGCCTTATTCGCGTTTTTGGCGATGGCGATGGCGCCTTCAGCCGCCGCAAACGACTCGTGACCGGCAAGAAACGCGAAGCATTTTGTTTCATCAAGCAAGAGCATAGACGCCAAATTGCCGTGGCCTATGCCGACTTTGCGATCGTCGGCCACCGAACCGGGGATACAGAACGCCTGCAAGCCCTCGCCGAGGGTCTTTGCCACTTCGCTCGCCTTGGTCTGCCCTTTCTTTATCGCGATCGCCGCGCCTAAGATGTAGGCCCAACATGCGTTTTCGAAGCAGATACCCTGCGTTTCCTTTACTATATTATACACGTCCACGCCTTTTTCTTCACAGAGTTTGCGCGCGTCTTCAAGCGATCCCAAGCCGTACTGCTTGAGTACGGGGGTGATCTGGTTTATTCTTCTTTCATAGCTTTCGAAAAGAGACATTTTAATTTTTCCTCCAAACGGATTAATGTGTAATCAATAATCACGCGATTATTGATGCCTTGGGTTAATGGTTTTGGCCGCGTCCGCAAACCTGCCATACGTCCCCGTCGCCTTTTTCAGGGCTTCGCCCGCGTCGGTTCCCTTGTTGATCATCTCCATCATCCTGCCGAGATGAACCCATTCGTAGCCGATGACCTCGTCGTTTTTGTCGAGCGCCATCTTGGTGACGTATCCCTCGGCCATTTCAAGGTAGCGCACGCCCTTGTCGGCGGTGCTGAATACCGTGCCGACCTGCGAGCGCAGGCCCTTGCCCAGGTCTTCAAGACCGGCGCCGATGGGCAGCCCGCCCTCGGAAAACGCGGTTTGGCTACGGCCGTAGATGATTTGCAGAAACAGTTCCCGCATCGCCACGTTGATCGCGTCGCAGAGGAGGTCTGTGTTCATCGCCTCAAGGACTGTCTTCCCGGTAATGATCTCGCCGGCCATCGCCGCCGAGTGGGTCATGCCTGAGCAGCCGACGGTTTCAATGAGCGCTTCCTGGATGACGCCGGCCTTGATGTTGAGCGTCAGTTTGCACGTCCCCTGCTGCGGGGCGCACCAGCCCACGCCGTGCGTGAGGCCGGAAATGTCTTTAATTTCTTTTGCCTGAACCCATTTACCCTCCTGCGGGATGGGCGCCGGGCCATGATTAGCGCCTCTGGCGACGCGGCACATGTTTTGCACTTCGGTGGAATATATCATGCGTTACTCCTGATATGGGTTTATGTTGAATGTAAAGACGAAAAATAATTTATGCGTCACGCAAAAAAAGTTTTTTTTGTTTGCATTTTATTAATACATAATGTTATATTGTAGTAGCGTGACGCTGTTGCGCCTATATTTGAGGAGGGGTGGCCGAGCGGCTTAAGGCACAGGTTTGCTAAACCTGCGTAGGGGTAACTCTACCGGAGGTTCAAATCCTCTCCCCTCCGTTTTATTTCCGGCGGATGGCGCTGATTCTGTTGGTTTTCATGATCAACAACGGCGACTGCATGACACGGATACCGCGGAACATCCGCCGCCGATCAACAAAATAAACATAAAAATAACACTACGTGTCAACGTAGATTCATATAATAATCTATAAATAAGAGAAGAGGCCAAATTCTATGAGCAACCCCCGCGTGACATCGATCATTTTAGCCGGCGGTCAGGGCAGCCGCCTCCATCCGTTAACAAAAACGCGTTCAAAACCGGCGGTTCCGATTGGAGGCAAGTTCCGGCTGATCGACATCCCGATCTCAAACTGCCTCAATCACGGCATCCGGCACATTTGCGTACTCACGCAATTCGCGTCGGAGTCGTTGCACAGGCACATTTTTCAGACGTACCGCATGGACAACTTCTCAAAAGGTTTCGTCTCCGTCCTCGCCGCCTCCCAAACCTTGGACGAAAAGGGCTGGTATGAGGGCACGGCCGACGCGGTGCGCAAAAACTTGAGCAATTTCAAGCAAGCCGGCGAAACCGTCCTCCTACTGTCAGGCGACCATCTCTACAGGATGGACTTCGAGAATTTCGTCAACTTTCACTACGAAAAGAAAGCCGACCTCACTCTGAGCGTCATACCCGTCCCGAGATCGACGGTCAGCGAGCTCGGCGTACTCAAGATGGACTCCAATTATAAGGTACTCGATTTCGTTGAAAAGCCGAAAGACGACAAAATCATTAAGGATTTCGAGATTCCGGCGAAACTTCGGACGAAAGACAGCCGTGGGGAAGAAACAACGCACGTCGGATCGATGGGCATCTATCTATTTAATAAGAATGTACTATTCGACATTCTGGAAAAATACGATCACAAAGATTTCGGCAAGCAGATAATCCCCGCGGCGATAGACAACTATAACGTATACGCATACCCGTTTGAAGGTTACTGGGAAGATATTGGAACAATCAAGGCGTTCTTCGACGCGCACATGGCGCTCACAGCCAACAAACCGCCATTTAACTTCTACGACCAAAACAGGCCGATTTTCACCCACGCGCGCTTCCTGCCCGCCGCGAAATTCAGCGGTTCGAGGATTGACTCGTCAATCATCTGCGAGGGGTCGATGATAGGCGACGCGGTAATCACAGACAGCATCATCGGCGTAAGATCGATAATCGGAAGCGGATCGAGCCTGTCGCGCGTGATTTTTATGGGCGCCGATTATTATGACTCGGAAGACACAAGCGGGCACTCGCAGCTCGGCATCGGGAAAAAATGCCAAATTAAAAACGCTATTCTAGATAAAGACGTCTCTATCGGAGACGACGTTCAGCTTGTGAACGTCAACAATTTACAAAACGCGGAAGAAAACGAACTCGGGATTGTCATACGAGACGGCATTATCGTGGTACCCAAAGGAACGGTGGTACCGTCGGGATATGTGATGTAAAAGTTGTTAAACGGCCTATAATTGCGTGATATTAACCCGGCGGCAATTAACCTCAATTATCTATTGAGTTTGGCTTTGTTTTTTGGGGACGGGGCTCGAAGTTTCCTCTTTCAATCAAACGGCAGGATGTACACTGTACATCCTCACTTACTTCGAGCATAGTTTATCATCCGTAACGCCCCGATACGATAGTCCCCCTGCGGTCCCCCATAAGCGGCGACCGCTTACGGGGGACATGTGGGCATACTATCTGACCTTCCCCCGATTTGGGAACACCCCGTAATGTTTTGACGTCGTTGTTGACGTTTCTGTTGACTTTG
>JAITUP010000103.1 GCA_031286265.1 Chitinispirillales bacterium
AGTGAGGATGTACAGTGTACATCCTGCCGTTTGATTGAAAGAGGAAACTTCGAGCCCCGTCACCAAAAAACAAAGCCAAACTCAATAGATAATTGAGGTTAATTACCGCCGGGTTAATACCTATTTAAATTACCAACAAGTTCAATAAAACGAGCAACGTCAATATGGCGGGCAACCGACAAAAACAGTAGTATAACGATAGTATACGTTATAGCCATAACAGTACCTATAATTGAGCAAACTAAGCTTGCAATTTGCAGGGTATCGTTATAACCTTGCTTTTTTGCATTGCATGATAAAACAATTCCGGTTATACCAAATATTATATCCAAAACGGGAATTGGGAAAATCATAGCAACAATACCAAAAATCAACGATGCAAGCGCCGTCGATTTGCCGGGCGGTTCGGCTGCAAGCGATTGGGGTACCTGTACTCTATTTGTTTGTTCGTTCATACCACATCTTGATTCTATCATAGCCAAACCCCCCGGATAATTTTTAAGTGAAACGACTATACAATTTGTAGTAAAATAATATTATGGATTGACGGATGTCAATATTTTTTTATATTTTCATTTTTTCCCTGACGGGCAAGCGCGCTGATTATTGATTTTCAGGCCAAAGTGTATTATATTTTATGCAAATATTCACGGAAATGAGCAATCTGAACGAAAATCGGTAAGATGGCTGCCGCTGCCTCCGAAATAAAAGCAAAAAGGGAAGATCAATATCCTTTCTTATGAAGAATAAATGAATAGAGAACCGGCACAATAATTGTCATTGACAATATTGTCATAATAATTATAATGCCAGCGGTATTTTTCAAAGGCAGAAACGCCGTAATAATAAACAACAAGCCTCCAATTATCCACAAAGGCCCGGCGAACCTATGAGTCTTATTCCAATTTTCGGTATTGTTAAGCGTCCATGGTATTCTTATACCGGCTATAACATTTTGCCTTGATTTTGGAAGATAGTTACCGATAAAAATAAAAACGATACCCACAAGTGTAAAAACAATCATTTTAATCGGTAAATTTACGCCTAAATTCGCTAATAGCATTAAAGGTACAATTATTAGCGAAAGAACAGGAGAAAGCCAAACTATAAGCGCCAGCATCGCTTTCGATACACTTTCGCGTTTTGGATAATAACATACCACTAAATTAAGAATAATATTAAGTATCATAAAAAAAAGCGGTAAAGCAAATACGGCGACTGCCTTTGGAGCATACCAGTTTGGGCTTCCTTCTATACTCCATTGCATTACAAACCGATCGGGTAAATTGTTGTATAGCACAAATGCCAGGCAAATCGGTAATAAACAGACAAAAGACGTTATTGCCAATTTTACAACATTATTTTTTTTCATTTTTTTTACCTTTCGTTAAACGGAAATAAAAACAATAACCATACGGTTAGTTCGACAAATAAAAATATCAATTAAGCAATAGTCCCCAATACTATTGCCACATGAGTAAATATATGTGCAATAATCGCAGCTTCAAGCCCTTTTTTCCAGTATAGCCAACCATACACCAAACCGCCGACAGAATTGCCTATCAAAATATAAGTTAATAATGTAAGGGACGGGGCGGAAATCGCCGCAAAAGCAACCGGAAAATGTCCAAGAGCAAACAATAAGGTTGATATGACAATCGCAATCCAATAAATTGGATTATTAAGTTTTTTGATAAGTTTAGACATTATCCAAACAAGCAATGTCATAACTCCAAAACGCAACAGCAATTCTTCTGTTATACCTCCATATCCAAAACGAACAAGCAGCGTTACTTCAAGGCTGCCAAGCGCTTCAAATTCATGCGGTATAATCATATTAAATACCCATGCAACCACTACAATTACTGTTCCCGCAAGCAGGCCAAGCGGAATGCCATATTTTAATTGCTGCACAAAAATAGGCGTCGCGTTTTCCTTTTTTAACAGTGATGATATGACAGGTACCGTAAGGTTTACCTTATCATAGAGAATCGTCCCAATCACAACCGAAATGAGCAGCATTAGTGTCGGATTTAGCAATATTAATATATTAGAGATGGCAGGCGACAGTTCAGCAAACTCATCGGGCAACGGGATTGTTGCCGTCAACAGTGACAACACTCCTAAAAATCCGAGCGCAAACAGGATTAATCCTAATTTTAACCTCGATTTCATAACTATTTTACCCCTTTTTTATAAAGAATAAATGAATAGAGAATTGGCGCAATAATAATCATTATTAGTAATATTGAAAAAATAATTATAGTCCCAGCAATATTTTCCAAAGGCATAAATGCCGTAACAATAAACAACATCCCTCCAATTATCCACAAAATCCCGGCTAATCTATGAGTTTTATTCCAGTTTTCGGCATTGTTAAGCGTCCATGGTGTTTTTATACCGGCTATGGCGTTTGGCTTGTTTTTTGGAAGTTCGTTACCGATAAAAGCAAAAGTGATGCCCACAAATATAAAAGCTATCATTTTAATTGGCAGACCTACGCCTAAATTCGCCAACAACATTGAAGGTACGATTATGAGCGAAATGACAGGAATAAGCCAACCTATGAATACCAGCATTGTTTTTGGAATATTTTTCCGTTTAGGGCTATAATATACCGCTAAATTAACAATTATATTAAGTATCACAAAAAATAGCGGCAAAGCAAACGCGGCAATAGCCTTTGGAGCATACCAGCTTGGACCTCCTTCTATATTCCATTGCATTATAAGCTGATCGGGTAAATCGTTGTACAGCACAAATGCCAAACAAATCGGCAATAAACAAACAATAGATGTTACTGCCAATTTTACAACGTTATTCTTTTTCATTTTTTTTCCTTTCGTTAAATTGAGCCAGCCATAACATGGTTTCCTCAAAAACCGATGTATTTAGCTGATAAATAATAAAGTTTTTTTGCCGTGTTTCAAAAACAAGGCCTGCTTTCTTCAACTGCGACAGGTGATATGATATTGTCGCCCCTGTCATATCGAATCGTTGTGCGATGCTTCCTGCCGTCATACTGCCATTTTTAAGCATAACAAGGATTTCACGCCTTACAGGGTCGGAAAGCGCCTTGAAAGTTTCCGCAAAACCCAAATTTTGCCTCCTTAAACTATTTAGAAGATATTCTAAATATAATGCCACAGATTTATGAATATCAATTTTTTTTTAATTTTTTCGATTTTTTTTCTGATGAGTTATTGGTTTTTAGATGAAGATGTATTACATTTTGTCAACAGATAATTTTTAGTATTTTCAATTATCTTATACATTTTGCATAATTTTCTCAGGTTGTGGAATGACTATAGTAACTAAAATCCCGCATGTAAATAAAACCCTCCCGCGGCGCTGACTCTTCCCGCGTCACCTCCAACGGCCTCAATTGCCATTAACTGAAACTCGCCCACAAGAGAGATATTTGGCGGGATTTTTAGTCTGATGTAGAACGCATAGTCGAGATAAGGCTTCGCGGCTTCGGTTCCGCCCGCGGTTATTCTCAAAATATGACTGTTTTCTATGTTCCTGATGAATCCGCTCAGGTCTTTGCTTAAAGACGCTATGAGCATAGGGCCGCCGTAGAGATAATCGTAATTATCATTTTCCGAGCTACGTGTTCCAAACGCGCCGAAACCTGTCAGGAAGTTGTCACTCCATTTATGTTCGTAGAGGGCATCGGCGCTCAATTCTAACCATGTTGGATTTTTTCTGATTCCGATACTGCCTTCTATGGAGTTGCCGTTTTCAAGCCATAGTTTCGCGCGTTCGCGGGTTGTGTATGTCACTATCTGATGTTCATTGTGCCTTACGTTAATGGTACTCAGGAGCAGGTTGTCCATTGGGAAATAGATGATGCCAAATTCTTCCCTAACAATCATCGTAGTTGTGCGTTCATCTGTTAAAAAGGCATATTTGAGCGGTGATATGGTCGGCGGCGCGTAGGCTTCCGCGGCATCTGTGTACCTGGCGTAGAGGATGATATTTTCCAACGCGCTCACGTATTCGCCGGGGTAAAAATATCCATAGAGATATCTATCAGCCCGTATAAAGCTGCTCCCGGTATTGTAGTTGTACAGATGAACAATATGTCTCGCGCCGATATCTATTCCTCGGGGCAGGCCGTGTGCGTATACGCCTACTGACGGGCTTATTTCCGAACGTATATTTTCGTTCTTCAGGTTGAGGCGGTACATGGTGGAGCCGGTAAGCGTCAGGCGGCTTACGGGTGAGATGTCGGCTGTGCCGTATATCGTCCGTCCGCGCTCGTTGTCGTCGTTTTGAAATTCCGTCCACGAGAGGTCGTAGGCAACATTGCCGATGCGATTCATCTCGCCTAAAACACGTGACGACGGATCGAAAAGGCGCAGGGTAAATGCGTCTCTACGGGAACGGTCTCCCGTATCCCATGTACGACTCGACGCGCTCGCTTCTATACTTGGCATAAGGTCTTGCCCTATAAACGATGTGCGCAATTCAAAGTGCGAGAGAGCGTCGTCGCCTATGTATCTGTGAAATTGACGCCAGCTTGCCCTCAGATTATCGCGTATGTCGTATCCGATTTCGGCGTTGTGCTCTCCGTTCATGTCTCTGTTTTCGAACGTACGCCTGTCGATGCCTTCAAAATCACGTGCGGCCCAAAAGCCGCTGTATGAGCCGAACGCTCTCCTTTCTCTCACGCCCACCGCCATAGCCGCCGAGTGCGCGCCAGTGAGATTGTCGTAGGCGACTTCAGGGTGAAACAGGAGCGAACGATTTGTGCCGCTACGTAGTTCAACGGGAAGGCCTGCGAAAATTGTCGGCGAGACGGTTCCATCTTCGGCGCCGTCATGAAGCGCCAAAACACCGGCGCGCGCGCTCAGCCACGAACGCGGCGAGACGGCGCCCTCAACGAAGCCGTAGCGTCCAAAGTGGTTTTCGGGAAACGGTTCAAGATCGGTCATGACGTCCGGGAGCGCCTTTGCCGAAAAGCTTATCTGTATGATTGATGTTTGGTCCGCTTTTTCGCGGCGCAGCAGACGCACGGTGCGGTTTGACGGATTGTAGATGAAATCGGATTCTGACAGTGGGATGCCGTCAACGTACATTTTTACGGTTGAAGCGACAGGCTCTCTGCCGCCGTCAATATGCAGATGATATATGCTCGATCGCTCGTGTCTGAAGCTGCGCCATTCTGTTTTTGACAGCAGGTGGCCGCCACCGGCAGTCGCGGACACAACCGCGCGGTTTCTGTTTGGCGCGTTTGCGTTACCCGAAAAAAACGCGGAAACACCCTCGGTGAGCGTGCCGTCCGGGATGACGTTACTTGCGGCAATCCCCGGGCTCTGCACGCCAAACGACGCGCGATCGAGAATATCGCCGTCTATGCCCAAATAATAAAACCCTTTTTGCGGCGGCAGGGTAGTGTGGGCGTTGTCTATCGTGAGATCGAGGATGCGCCCTGACGCGCTTTCTGTGCGTACGTTTATCGTTGCGTTTATGCCCGGTTCTCCTAAATCGGTTATCAGGCCGTCGAGATCGGAATGCGTAGCTGTCGGTTGCAGGTTTGCGGTAAGTCCGCCGCTCACGGTAGACTCAAAATCCTGCACAAGGCCAAGATGCGTGCCGTTTTCATCCCATGTATGAACACCTGAACCCTGTCGCCGTTCTCCGCCTCTGCTCAATATGCGCGTGTCGCTCCACAGCCTGCGTCCCGAGTTGTAAAAAACGAAATTATTACCAGTATACAATATAATATGCCCGCCATAACTGAATATGAAAACATTGCTGTCGATATTCATGTGATTGGGATACGGTACAAAATCAAAATCGAAACCGGAATTATGAAAAGCCAGCCCTCTTTCGGTGGCGAAAACATCACGCCAGTTGTGAAGAGCTATTGAGTATATGTTCCGCAGTATGGGAAGCGCCGCCTGCGGTACAAGTATGAAGCCCTCTGCCCCGCTAATACCATAGGTACGATTTGCCGTACCGACAATCAAACGCTCCTGCGCGAAGTCCACCGCGCGTATCTGTCCGCCGGTTGTTATCGAATTCCATGTGCGCCTTGAGGGATCGTATCTGTAAACCCTCCTCCCTCTTGTAAACATGGCGAGCTCGTTGAGTTTGTGAAAATCACCGCCGCCAAGAACAAAATTACGGTGAGGCACGGTAACCCAGTCGTTGCTTGCGGTATTGAAAACGAATACCGCATTATCTGTGATGATGTGTATTCTGTCATTGAAACTGATAATCCCGCGAACTTCCAAATCATGGCCGGGAATCGGAATCGATACCCATTCCCGCGTCGTCAAGTCCATACGATAAAGTGTGCTGCCGGAAGCGATCCAGACAAAACGCCGATCAACATCAATCTGTCCGCTTCCGACAAGCCCGCGTCCAAATTCTTCCACTGTCCCGGTTTGCATATCAACCGCAATCACCGCGCCAAAAGCGTTTGACGCCCAGATTACATCACCGGAACGCACCGCGCTCACGATGGCGAATACCGAATCGTCAACGGCGTATATTGTGTGCGAGCTGCGTGTGTCCATAGATAAAAAGGCAATGCGCTGCGGCTCTACAATATAGACAAAGCTACCGCGTGTGAATACGCGCGGGGAATGAATCGCATCGGCTGTCGCCGCCAGCGGACACAGTAATAGCGCGGCGAATGCCAAGGGTATAATGAGCGATTTTAAAAATTTACCTGACAATCCGCTGCTCCTTCTATAGACGTGCCAAAATATTGATTCCTCGATTAGATATCGCGCCGCACCGTGGGAACGGCATCACCGCTTTAAGTGCAGTTGTCGGACGGTGTGGCGCGACATCTAATCGGTATTTCAATAATAATTACCTACACCAAGTCCTGCATAATACTGTTCGCCGCGGCTTTCCCCGCACCCATTGCCAATATCACAGTGGCCGCGCCGGTAACAATGTCGCCGCCTGCGTAAACAAATTTTTTCGATGTACGCCCGTCGCTCTCATCTGCCGCGATAGTCCCTTTTTTAGAAACATCCAACCCGGAAGTCGTTTCGGAAATAAGCGGATTGGGGCTGTTGCCTATGGCGATAATCACAACGTCGCAATCAATAAAAAATTCACTGCCCTCAATGACGACAGGCCTGCGCCGTCCGCGCTCGTCCGGTTCGCCAAGTTCCATGCGGACGCATTTTATCTCACTTACTGCGCCGTTATCATCGGCGATAATTTCAACCGGATTGCAGAGGAGATGGAACTCGATATCTTCTTCTTGCGCGTGATGGATTTCCGCTTTTCGCGCTGGCATTTCCGCGTTGCCTCTGCGGTAGACTATCATGGATTTTTCCGCCCCAAGGCGCAATGCCGTCCGAGCTGAATCCATCGCCACATTACCGCCGCCGACGGTGACGACGCGCTTACCTTTCATTATTGGCGTCGACGGGTTTTCAACAAAGGCTCTCATCAAATTACTGCGCGTCAAATATTCGTTTGCCGAATACACACCTATGCTGTTTTCACCCGGAATTTTCATAAACGACGGCAACCCCGCGCCGGAACCTATAAATACCGCGTCAAACTTTTCTTCGTTGAATAGATCGTCAACTGTTGCCGTTTTGCCGACAACAAAGTTTTTGACGATTTTTACGCCGAGCGATTCAAGATATTCGATTTCCTCTTTGACAATTTGCTTTGGCAAACGGAACTCCGGGATGCCGTAGACAAGCACGCCTCCTGCTTCGTGCAGCGCTTCGAATATTGTTACGTCAAAACCGTTTTTGACAAGTTCGCCGGCGCAGGTGAGGCCGGCAGGGCCGGAACCGGCTATCGCGATTTTTTTACCGTTGGCCGCTTTTTTATCAGGCAGTTCGACAACTCCTTTTTCGCGCTCCCAGTCTGCGGCGAATCGTTCCAAATTTCCAATCGCTACAGCGTCCCCTTTTTTTCCGAGAACGCAAAGAGCCTCGCATTGTTCTTCCTGCGGGCAAACTCTGCCGCATATTGCCGGAAGCGCGTTGGTCTCCTTGATTTTTCGGGCGGCGGCGGCAAAATCGCCGCTTGCGATTAATCCTATGAACTCAGGAATTTTTACATTGACAGGGCAACCGTTTACGCATAGCGGTTTCTTGCATTGGATACAGCGCGCGGCTTCCGCTTTCGCCTCGTCGGCAGTATAGCCGTAGGGCACTTCTGTGAAGTTGCGGTTGCGGGCGGCAGGGTCTTGCTCTTGCATGGGTATGCGTATAAATTTCTTGTTCATTTTTGAAACCTTATTTTAAATCAAAATCTTTCAAACCTTTTTTGAGGACGGGGAGAACCCCGTAACGCCCCCACCAAAAACCTAAGTATACCCTAAAACCCGTATCCTAAAACCGATTACGGGGGATGTAATCTGTAATTCATGCAAAACTGTGGCTTTGATTTCGCTTTGTTGCCTGTCTGATGTTAACTGCTAATATTGCATGACAGACATTTTTCCCTCTCTTTTGTCTCAAATTCTTTGTAACTGTTTTGCCGTGCTATGAGTTCGTTCCAGGATATTTGTGACGCCTCAAACTCCGGGCCGTCGACGCAGGCGAATTTTGTTTCCCCTCCAACGGTAACGCGGCAGCAGCCGCACATTCCCGTTCCGTCAATCATTATCGGATTAAGTGAAGCGTAGGTTTTAGTTCCTGCGGCGACGGTTAGCTCGCAAGCCGCTTTCATCATCATCACCGGCCCTATAACAAACGCAGCGTCAAAATGTTCACCGCTGTCAATCAAAGTTTTAATTACATCCGTAACAAATCCTTTTGTGCCATACGACCCGTCATCCGTAGCGATTAAAAGCCGGTTGCACGACGCTTTGATGTCGTTCTCCAGCATAACAAGTTCTTTTGACCTCGCGCCGACGACGGCGGTAACGTCGTTGCCGGCTTTAAACAACGCATCGATTATGGGATAGAGCGGCGCGGCGCCGACCCCGCCTCCGAGGCATAAGACCCGCCCAAATTTTTCAACATGCGCCGCCCGGCCAAGGGGCCCGGCAAGATCACGCACAACACCGCCCTCGCCAAGATCACGCAATTGCATCGTCGACCTGCCGACAGCCTGAAAAATAATCTCGATCCAACCTTCCGCGGCGTTCGCGTTGGCTACAGTCAGCGGGATGCGTTCGGAGTCATCAACCGGGCGCAATATGATAAATTGCCCCGCTTTCCTCTTCCGCGCGATCCGCGGCGCATCAAGACGAAATCGCCAAATAGTGTCGGATAGTTGCTCTTTTTTCAGTATTTTAGCCATATTAGCGCTCATTAAACCGTATTTTAAAATCGTCACGTTAGGGGGTTGGGCCCGCAATTACCCGCGCCCCACAATATAATATTTGCCGGAGATGAAAAAGGAAAATGTGAGAAAAATCATCTTTTTTTGATATATTAACCCGGCGGCAATTAACCTCAACTATCTATTGAGTTTGGCTTTGTTTTTTGATGACGGGGCTCGAAGTTTCCTCTTTCAATCAAACGGCAGGATGTACACTGTACATCCTCACTCACTTCAAGCATAGTTTATCATCCGTAACGCCCCGATACGATAGCCCCCCTGCAGTCCCCCATAAGCGGCGACCGCTTACGGGGGACATCTGGGCATACTATCGGGGTAAAAATCCTAAAATCAAAAACAAAACCACACCATCGACTTGTTTTGACTTTAGCATTACACCCGA
>JAITUP010000129.1 GCA_031286265.1 Chitinispirillales bacterium
AAGTGATGGGTGAGTTGGAGGTAGGGGTGAGGGGCGGGGTGGGGTGTGGAGGGGGAGTGGGGGGAGGGGGGGGGGGGGGGAAGTTTGGTCAAGCCGCGAAAACGCCGTTTTGGGGACAATGGTGGCCGCTTTTGGGGTGAAAGTAGCCATGTGCGCAAATGTATAGTATATAATTATGAATGACATGCAGGTCAATATAATCTCTACCATGATAAATCAATCCTTCCGCTACCTTAGATTTAGGCTAAAATCGACGCCGGTATAAAATAAAAACTCTAACCTTTTTCCTACGGGTTACCTATCACATCCCCCGTATTTGGTTTTAAGATACGGGTTTTAGCGTAGTTCGGTTGTAGGTGGGGCGTTACGGGGGAGCGCGTGCGGAAGCACATCTTGCGTCCCGTCCCCAAAAAAGATTTTAAAGGTTTTGACTTTGATTTTGATTTTGATTTCAAGACTTCAAAACCACGATTCTAAAGATAATATTCGGTTTCCCGGAAATGCAAAAAAATATTATTTTTTTACTGTCACCCCTCATTTCTGAAACATATATTTAATAACATTCCTCGAAAGTACCGCAAGCACCACCGTTCCCGCGATCATTACTACCGAGAGCGCGTTAATTACCGGCGAAACTCCGAAGCGGATCATTGAGAAAATATGCAACGGCAGGGTGGACGAGCCCGGGCCGGATACAAAGAAAGTTATTACGAAGTCTTCAAGCGACAGCGTTACCGCAATCAGGAAGCCGGAGATGATTCCCGGCATCGCGAAGGGCAGTATTACTTTCGTGAGCGTTTGCAATTCCGCCGCGCCGAGGTCGTAGGCGGCTTCTACTATTGAGAAGTCGAATTCTTCGAGCCGCGCCATCACCACCATCAGCACAAACGGGATGTTGAACGTGGTGTGCGCCAAGAATATTGTGAAGAGGCTTAGTCGCAGCTTTATTCCGGCGAAAAATATCAATAGCGACACGCCCATGATAATTTCGGGGATCAGCATTGGCACAAAGGCCGCCACTTTGATTGTTTTGTTGAATCGGAATTTGTACCAATATAGCCCTATCGCTCCTAACGTTCCGATAATGGTGCTGATTGTGGCCGATGTGACGGCAATGAGCGCGCTGTTTCCAAACGATCGCCACAAATTTTTCGATTCGAAAAAAAGGCTGTTGTACCAGCGCAGAGAAAATCCCGACCAACTCATCATCCGGCTTTCATTGAAAGAATAAACAATGAGAATCATAAGCGGCATATATAGAAAACAGATTACGAGCGTAAACATGCCTAAAGAAAATTTTCCGGTAGGCTTGTTGCCTGTATTTTTCAAATCGAGTTTCATATTGCGGCCCTCATTCCCTGCCTGCGCTTCGCCGCCGCGGCCATGGCGGCCGCCCCCTCGGTTGCGGAGCGGTTGAACCGCATAAACAAGAGTACGCCAAGCGTGGTGAGCGTCGTGAGCACTACGGAGAGCGACGATGCCAGCGGCCAGTTGCGCGTGACGGTAAGCTCGCGGGCGATTACGTTGCCGAGCATATAGGAACCGGCATCGCCGATGATCTGCGGGATAGCATAGTTTCCAAATGCGGGGATAAACGTGAACAGTACCGCCGTGGTAATCCCGGCCCTGATGTTGGGGAAGAGGATGCGCAACATGGCCGTCAGTTTGGTCGCTCCCAAATCCCTCGCCGCTTCAAGAAGCGAAAAATCGAACTTTTCTATTGTTGAGTAGAGCGGCAAAATGGCGAAAGGCAAATATGTGTAGACCGTAAGCAAAATCACCGCGTTGACATTATATAAAAATTGTATGTGGCTATCAATAAGTCCGATTGATGCTAAGGCATTGTTAAGTATTCCATTATTACCCAAAATTGCCATCCACGCATATATTCTAATTAGAAAATTTGTCAAGAACGGGATGATGACCAGCAGCAAGAAGAAATTTTTATATTTGCTTCGCGCCATGTAGTAGGCTGTCGGAATCGCGAGCGCGATCATGATTACGGTCGATACGCACGCCACCCAAAAAGTGTTGAGCGCGATCCTGAAAATTAACGGATTGATGAGTGCGGTATAGGCTTCGAGCGAAAACTGATGTATGACTCCGCCCGTCGCCGGCCTTTTTGTGAGGAAACTGTAGTACACTATTATACTGATGGGAATAACGAAAAATGCCGCGAGCCAGACGGTGAGAGGGGTAACATAGAGCGGACCGTATTTTTTTCTCACGTCTCCCCCACCTCCACGATGAAACTATCGTTGTAGTGCCACCAAATATAGACCTGGTCTTTCCAGTTGATTGCCTTTTCGTCCATGAAATATCTGACGTGCTGCTTGAACACCCTAAACATCGTGCGCTCGCCCATCCTCACGAAAAACTTACTCTGGAAGCCGGAGTAAATCACTTCGTCTACATTACCGCTGAGAACGTTAAATTTTTCGCTCAATCCTTCGGGCAGTTCGGTTGATATGCGGATTTTTTCGGGGCGGATCGTCATCTTTACGCTATCGCCGACCGAGAGCGGCTTGTCGCGATAGGCGACCACGGCCCCGATTTCCGGGAATTCTATCTCGACACGAACTTCATCGATAAGCCGCGTCACCGCACCGATGATATAATTCGTTTCGCCGATAAAATGGGCGACAAACGGAGACGTGGGGCTCTCGTAAATCTCAAACGGTGTGCCGATCTGCACTATCTCTCCCTCGTTCATAACCGCCACGCGGTCGGAAACGCTCAGGGCTTCCTGCTGATCGTGGGTAACATATATAAAGGTTATACCTATTTTATCATGGATTGTGTCGAGTTCGATGAGCATATGCTGGCGCAATTTGGCGTCTAAAGCCGAGAGCGGCTCGTCGAGGAGCAGGACACTCGGTTCGTTTATGAGCGCGCGGGCGATGGCGACGCGCTGTTTTTGTCCGCCGGAAAGCTGGGCGGGTAGCTTTTTCCCCTCGTTTGGCAATTTGACAAGCTCGAGAAACTGCTGTACCTTGTCTTTAACGGTGGCGTTAGGCAGCTTTTTCAGCCGAAGCGGAAACGCCACGTTTTCAAAGACGGTCAGGTGCGGGAAGAGAGCGTACGTCTGGAAAATAGTGTTAACCGGCCGTCTATTTGCCGGAATGGGAACCATATCGCGGCCGTCGAGCAGCACCGCACCCGCCGACGGCTCTTCAAACCCCGCTATTATACGCAAAAGCGTGGTTTTACCGCATCCGGAGGGCCCAAGAAGCGAATAGAACTCCCCCTTTTTTATCTCGAGGGACACGCCCTTCAGCGCACGGAAGCCGCCGAAGCTCTTTTCGACGTTTTTTATCGTTACCAGACTTCCTTTCACACCGGCACCCGCTCCGTTCTTTTTCTTTTTCAAGACAAAATCCTGCAAGCCATCGCGGACGCGCAAGGCGTGCAGACGGTTAAATATATATTATTTACATGAGGGAGTAATTTTTTTTGTGTAAAATATTATATTTCAAAATATTAAAGTACCAATTAACCGTTGCGCTACACCGCCAGACAACTGCGCTACGGCAGTGATGTTGCCGGACGGCGCAACGCAGCGGTTAATTTGGGGATTAATATTGATTGGAGAAAGCGCTTATGAAACCCATCGTTTCTATTGTTACGGCCACATTCACATTACTCCTCTGCTTGACATGCGGCAGTCCCAGAGAGCGGGATGTCGGTAATATCGGACCGATGCCGGCGTTTACGCCGTGGACACACTTCCGGGGGAATGCCGCGCTCGACGGGGTCAATTCATTCGCCTCCGTTTCCGATACGCTAAGGTGGGTATGGACGTTTAAGGCCGGAAGGGCATGCGTTTCTTCTCCCGTGACGGACGGCGAAAAGGTTTACATCGGCTCGCTTGACAGTACGCTGTACGCGCTTGACATCAACACGGGAAAACCTGCCTGGAAATTTAGGGCCGGGGATGAGATTGAGGCTTCGCCGGTTATTTATGGGGATATGATTCTGATTGGGGACCTGAGCGGAAATTTTTATTCGATCGATAGAGAGAACGGGAACGTAAACTGGCAGTTTAAGGCTCGAAGAAAAATTGCTGGGGCGGCTAATATTATTGAGGAAAAGGGATACGTTATATTCGGCAGCTATGACAATAATCTATATTGCCTCAATATCGCCGACGGCGAACTGATTTGGACGTACCGCTCGGGAAGCTATATCAACGGAACTCCGGCTACGGACGGGAAACGGATTGTCTTTGGCGGATGCGACGCTGAGGTACATATCGTTGACGCCGGCACGGGAATCGCTATCGGTACGATTGAGACGGACTCACATATTGCCGGATCCGCCGTGCTTGGGAACAACTTTGCGTACGTTGGTACCTACGGCAGTAAATTGTTGGGTATCGACATAGAGGGAATGAAAATTGCGTGGACTTATGAAAATGACGGCCGTGGGGAGCCGTTTTTTGCTTCACCCGCCTTGATTGACACGTTTTTGATCGCTCCGTCGAGGGATAAGTTTGTGCATTGCGTTTCTTCGATTACCGGGGAATTGATATGGAAATTCGCCGCGACCGGCGCGATTGACGCATCGCCCGTGATTGTTGGCGACAGGGTGATTGTCGGGTGTACCGCGGGAACGCTGTATTTGATTGATTTGAAAACAGGCAGGCTGGTGAATTCGTTTGAAATAGGAGGGGCGCTAAGCGGGACGCCGCTTGTCAGCGGGGGAATGGTTATTGTTGGCGATGAAAACGGCGTGGTTACGGCTATGCGGTAAGAAGGTTTAAAAAACTATGAAGATACTATATATATGCCCCGGAACCGGAGGCGCCTTTTATTGCGAAAATTGTATGCGAGACCACGCGTTCGTTGGCGGGCTGCGGGCGCTTGGGCATGATGTCGATATTGTGCCTATGTATCTGCCGGTTAATATGGATGATACCACACAAACATGCGAAGCGCAAATTACATTTGGAGCGGTCAGGCTTTATCTTGTTGATAGATTTCCATGCCTCAAAAAAATACCCGAAAGAATACTGCGCCTGCTTGACCACCGCCGCATACTCGGTATGGCCGCCGGATTCGCGCAATCCACGCGGGCGAGCGGGCATGAAGAGATGACTATTGAGATGATTATGGGCGAAGAAGGAAAATTCGCCGATGAGTTTGAAGTGACTGCCGACTATTTAATCGCGCAAAAGCCCGATTTGATCTTTCTTCCCAACGCGTTTCTACTCGGCATCGCATCGGCAGTGAAAGCGAAGTCGCCGTCGATAAAAGTGGTTTGCACGTTGCAGGACGAACACGTCTGGGTCGACGCGGCGGATCCGGCTTATCGAGACAGAACGTGGGACGCGGTCTCGCAAAAGTCCCGCTCGGCCGATATGCTCTGCGCGCACAGCGACTGGTACAGAGATAAGATAGCGGCATTGATCAATATACCGGCAAATACGATTACGACCGTTCCGCTCGGCGTCGATCCAAGCCAATACGCCAGGTCGTCTGCGGCCGCGTCGGCGCAAACATCAATAGGTTATATCAGCCGATTGTGCCGTGATATGGGGATGGATGTGTTGGTGGAGGCGTATTGTCAATTATTAAAAAACGTAGCCTGTGATAATCCTCCCATGCTTGAATTTTGCGGCGGTTATACGAAAGACGATACGGCTGTCGTTATGGACGGCCGTAAAAAAATCAGCGCGGCGGGCGGGCTAATGAACATCCGCAAGCGTTTTGACGTCAAAGCCCGTAGCGATCTTCTGTCATCGCTCTCCGTTCTCTCCGTCCCCGCGCGGATCAGCATAGCGTTTGGCGGATTCATCGCGGAGGCGATGGCGGCAGGCGTCCCGGTCGTACAGCCGGACGGCTGCGGATTCGCGGAGGTTGTTGCGGAGACCGGCGCGGGTCTCCTCTACTCCCCCAACACACCCGAAGCGCTCGCCGATGCTTTAGAGAGAATTGTTAAGGACCGTGAACGCCGTAAATCCATGTCTGAAGCTGGAATTAAGGCGGTTTTGGGCAAATTCAACAATATTGAGATGGCAAAACGGGCGCTTATTTTTCTGAATTGAAGGCGGCGCGAAGTCGTTATTATCGATCCCGCAATTCAACGTAACGAAAAATTTTCACAAAAAAAAAATTACTATTGATTTATGCTATGCGGATATAGTATATTTAGTAGTAGGCATTCGCAATCAATGGTTCCAGAGTTTCTTTGGAATCAGTATTTTTTTTGGGAGGTGTTGTGAAAAAAAAAGGTAGTGGTAAAAGAAGTAGGCGCGGACTCGTGAGAAGTTGCGAGGCTGCAAAAATTTTGGGAGTATCACGCGAGTATGTCAGGCAGATGGTCATTAACAAGGTTCTGCCGCCAAAGTATTTGTTCAACGCAAATTCATGGCGTAAGATATACATATTCGACAGGAAACTCGTCGTTCGATTCAGCGACCCGGCGGAACGCAAGAAGGTTAGGTGGAAAGAGCCGGAGCCGTGCAGTTGGATGACGGCCGTTGAATTGTCCAAGATCGTGGGGTGTGATGCCGACTGGATCTACAACGCGACTAAGAAAGGCTATTTAGAGCCGGAACTCGTCATCGCGAGTAGCAAACAAAAGTTACGTCTCTACGACAAAGAGAAAGTCGAAGAGGCCTTGCGGACAAGCGTTGACCGACGCACAGCCAGGCGTGGGCACTCAAAGAAGACACTGAGGCTCATGGAAAGAATCAAAAAGCTTCACGCGGGCGGCATGAACGACAGCCACATCGCCATCAGGACGAAGTCGACACAGCCGTTCATATCCAAGCTCAGAAAAGAACTTGGCCTCATATCAAACGCGCGTATCGCATCCGCGAAACGCAAGGCGATGCTTGAAGCCGAACTGGCGAAAAAAGCGGCAATGGGGAAACCGGTGAAGAAAAAGAGAAAGAGCGCGTAAGATTTAGACCGCGTTATCAAGGGGCGTCGCGCACACCGTGTGCGGCGCCCCTTGTTTATTTGGTTGATGCGTGCGTATACAGTGAACTCCACTTTAAACCCGAATTTTCCATTAGGATGCTTTTTAAAAAAAGGTTTTTATTAACCCGGCGGCAATTGACCTCAACGTTAAAATCGAAGCCTTTAAAGTCTTTAAAATCAAAATCTTTAAAATCAAATTCTTTTTTGGTGACAGGGGCTCAAAGTTCCCTCTCTCAATCATAATGCAGGGTGTACACTGTACACCCTCCCTCACTTCGAGCATAGT
>JAITUP010000274.1 GCA_031286265.1 Chitinispirillales bacterium
AATCAATAAAATAGAGCGTCACTATAACGGTTTTTGCTTCGACGGGATTCAAAAAGTGTACTGCCCGTTTTCAATACTTAATTTTTTCGAAAGCGGCGAGTTTTTGAACTTTTGGATGAGGAGCGGCAGTACAAAGTTGATTGCCGATTACATGAGAGGCCGTAGCCTGACGGTCGAGCAATTCCGCGGCATGCCCGTTTCATTGAATTTCGCGCACGACCCCGGCGAGATCGAATCTGCCCCGCCCGAGAGCTTTCTGTATCAGGCCGGGTACCTTACGCTCCGCGACAGAACCGGCGACGGGTTTTCGCTCGATTATCCCAATGCCGAGGTGCTCGAATCGATGTCCGAACTGGTTTACAAAAACATGATAAACCACAATGGCGAGTTCGTCGATCTGCGTACCCCGCTGGTTACCGCCTTAGTTAACGGAAAAAGTGACCTTGTTGTAGAAACGATCAACCGCCTCCTATCCGGCATCCCTTACGACGATTACGTCAAAGCGGCGCAACAAGCAATAGCCATATCCGACGCGAAGATAACAACACAAGAATGGCTATACCGTTCCACAATCCTCGCGTTTCTGCGCGGTTGCGGAGTACTGGCATTTGGTGAAATGCACGGCCATAAGGGACGTACAGACTTGTTAATTATCCACAATGGCGTACCTTGGGTACTGGAAATCAAAGTAGCCAAAAACAACGATTGCGAGGCCCAAGCCGAAGAAGCAATGAAGCAAATCAACGACCGGCAATACGACGGCCTCTACAAAAACGCGAAAAAACTGGCGATAGCTATAGACGAGCCGGAAAGGAAGATAGGAAAGTGGATCGCTGCGTAGGGGTAGGTGAGATGGACGCCGACAAAATCCACGAAACCATAGAAACCCACATACGTATAACCGGAGCGGCCCCCATCGTCGTCATAGACTACCTCCAAATAATAACCCCCCACAGCGACCGGGCAAGCGACAAACAGGCCACCGACAAAGCCGTTTTAGAACTAAAGCGCATGGGCCGCTCCGCCTTCTCCCGCACCAGCCGGATGCAGCACAGACAGCCTCCGCCGCCCATTACTCGCGTCGCCCCCGCGACATTGACGGCCGATACCCTTGTGTCCTTACACTCTTTAATTTCGGCCTAAAAACAATTTTAAGATTCGGAAATAATATTTTAAAAATACATTTGCATTTGGTTTGACATGTATTATGTTTATAATGTGGGTATGGCGGACGCTAAGCTCCTAGTCGATATGGGTGCTGCCATGCTGAATATCACGCACACAGATTACACTTTCATATATTATCGGGAGGGCGGTCGCTCATGCCTAATATTGTCCCTGACACATGGTATATTTCTGGTAATGTTGTCGCGATAGACGGTAGTACACCGTTCATTGAAGGTACGATTACGGCTTTCGACGTGTATAACGGTGTGGAGACCTCTTTGAGCGGCTCTGGCCTGGGCCCTACTGGCAATTTTTTAATAACATTTTCCAAGAGCCTGTTTCAAAACGTTGACCCGAACCGTACGGCTCCGAATGTAATTTTACGGGTGTATGATTTTCTGGGCCGCCTCCTTCGTCAATCTGAAATGTTTACCCCATCCCAAGCGTCCACATCTGTTAGCCTTGTGTTGGATCGCATGCCTGTTCCTAATGTATGGAATGTTTACGGTACGGCGTTTGGCCAAGACGGTACCACGCCTTTTACCCAGGGCCTCATTTATGTATACGCTAGAAAGCAAGATGGTACTGAAGTTGAACTTGCGCATACCGGTTTTAATTGGGACGGTCGTTTTACCCTGACTTTTTCTCGCGAAAAATTTCAGTTTGGTGATATCGAGGTACTCGCTCCTAATGCTGTTTTCAAGATTTTTGATTACCAAAGTAATTTGCTTTGGCGGTACGGTCCTATTACGCTTCCGAGTTCCGAGTATTACATAAACCCGTTAGTTGACGGCTCCGGTGGCGGGGCTATTGTTCCCGATATCCCAGATGTTCCCGAAGAATGGTTAGTTACCGGAAAAGTTATTAACAGTAATTCTCTGCCGTTGGAATCCGCTACCATCAAGGTATACGATTTGTTGTTGGATCAAAAAGTTTTGCTGGGAAGTACCCGTACCAATTATGACGGTGATTATTGTTTTGAATATACGAAGAGCGCTTTTCAAGGTAGCTGCTCCGGACGTCAGGCGCCCAACTTGTTCATCCGTGTTTATCCTTCCGACAGCGAGGAGTTTATTTATCAAAGCGAAGTTCACCCAGATGCGCCGAACCATGCTGTAATTGATGTTAATCTTGTGGCGGACAACTGGACGGTCTCCGGGACGGTGCGTGATAATAACGGTTTTTTAGTCACCGTGGGAAGGATACGTGTATACGATATCTACAACCTCAGTGAATTCGAGCTTGGCAATGTAAACCTTAGCCATACTGGCCAATACGTTGTTCAATTCACCTGCGAGGATTTTCAGCGCGGCCATCAGTTTCGCTTTAGACCAAACCTTCAAGTACGCCTTCATTATCCGCTGGGAGTTCTTCTTGTCGAGAGTGAAGTGATAACAGATGCCATCCCTAATCAAGTTGTCGATCTGGTAGTATCCGCAGATACCCCAGACACCCCTGAATATGACTATAGCGTTTTTGGGCATGTGACCAACAAGGCACAGTTGCCGGTGGCTCATCACATGGTAGAGGCGTACGCGCTTCGGATTTTCAATGGTAAATTTTCTGAGATTCTTCTCGGCAGGCGCCCAACGGATGTTGATGGTAACTATGAAATAAGCTACAACCCGCAAAATCTCGAATACCCGATAGATGAGGACCCTGTGGATCATGGAGCGGGTACTGTATCCTTGTTTATAAAGCTTGCTCAAAACCGTGAGTTTGATTATGACCCTATGATCTACGATACTTCGCCTGCGGTATGCCATTCTGCCCGGCGGCAGCGGATAGATATTCAGGTTAATCGTCACTCCGGCAGTAACGCTTCGGAATACCAGATGGTTGAATCGTCTTTAAGTGCCTACATCGTCGCTTTGAGCGATGAATGGTTTCATGATTACGAACCCGGTTTTTCCAATCGTATACAGTATGTGTCATGTAAAACTGGCGTTGAAGAAGAGAAGGTGCTTTGCTATTATTACTCGTTGCATTTTTCCCGTTGGGTAAATGGGGCGTTGCGCGGGGCCATGGTAGTGCAGACGGATTGTGATTTTGGTAAGTTTATGTACGCTACGTTTAGGGCCGGATATTCTTGGGACATCCAAACACTTTGCGCGGCGGATGCGACGGAATACTACGCCGCGCTCGTCGACGCGATCAACAACATGATAATCCCTGAATCGGTAACCGCGACGTTGCCGGTGTTTTGGGAACATTGGCTCGAGATAGTTCGGTTCTTAACTTCCGCAACGGAAACGGTTGACGTATCGGCTTCGGTAAGTACGTTTGCCGCTACTGTTTTGGAAGTAGCAAGGGGAGATGAGCCTTCAGATTATCATTCGGATAGAAGTGCGTGGGAACAACAGAAGAATGAAGATGAAAAAGTAATTCGCGGGGTTGTCGAAATACATCAACAGGTTCAAGGCGACATGCCTTCATTTTGGGAAGAGATGTGGTACAATGTCGGCAAAGAAGATTCTCCATATGAAGGCCTTACCGATTTATTTGTCACTCAACTGGCGTTCATACACGACTTGTACGCGATTGCCAATGGTTTTCTCCCTTTTGCTCAGGGGGCCTACAAATATTTTGCGATAACTAAAATATCAGAATACCAGCCTCCCATATCGGCGTTTCAAATTCGGGAGTTAGCTTCAATCGATGAAGAAGAATGGGTTGTAATGACCTCGAAGTTTTTGGATTTTACCGATGGTAAATACCCTAAAGAACTCGTTGGGTCTACGGATGAAGAGAGGTTGCAAATACTTGCCGTTGCAACGATGGATTTGTATCAAGATAGATTTCCGCTTGAGAACGCCGCTGAAATTTTCATTGAATCCGATAATGAAGAATTGCGGGAGATAGGCAGTTTTCTCAGGGATGCCGTGGATTTTAATCTTGATACTACAAATATTGATGAATATGATTTCTGCGATCATAATGTTGACAGAGATGCTCTTAAGGCGTTACAGCGTATCAATCGGCTTACCGAAGACGCTGAATCTCAAATTTATCTTATCAAAGAACAGAATCTCGATTCATCCTATAAAATTTCCACCATTGATGAAGAGGTGTTCGTTGCCGATCATGCGGAGGCTCTCGGGGGTATCGACGAGGCGCGGCAGATACACAGGCTCGCTACCATGTACGCTTCGGAAACCCTTAGTCTGCTTGGCCAGTTTCATGATAGCCTGAACTTTGAAGGGCACTCGATGCCTGCGGTCAACAGAGGGGTTCCCACTCAAAGTTTTTCGGCGGCTTCCACATCTGCAAACCAAGCGCCGGTTACCGCTATCGCTGAACCGGCTTCCATTCAAAATATTTCGTCGACATTTATGTCTGTAAGCCAAACATCCGCCGCTGCTGCCGCTGCCGCGGAAACGGCCCCTACCTACGAAAATTTATTCGGCGCGTTAACTCAAATACGGTTTGAAAACTCTCAATCGGTTTTTGGCGCGTCGGCCTATTTTGTGGAATTGCTTGAGTTCATTGACAGCCTAAACCGTAAAAACATTTTTTCACGACGCCCTGAGCTAAAAGAGATAGAACTTACAGACGCTAATGCCGAAACGATCCTTCCCTACATCGACATCGTGCTGGAGATGCTGGAAAACGCCGTGGCTCCGCGTCAATTTTTTATGCCGGATCCAGACAATACGGTCGAAACGTTTTTAAATGGCGGTTCAAGCGCCATGCCGGAAAACTTGAAAAATAAGCTCAGAGAACATGCCGTGGAAATGCCGGATACGTTCGAAATAGTTCAACAGGATGGAGCAGGTTCTGGCTGTTACCTCCTCATTGGATCGTGGCGTATTTGTTTCAGCGGCAGGCAAACAATAACTGTTCCGGCTAATACCGGTACCAAAACCTATTTCGGCTACTTAATCACTACATATCCTCAGACCACCAAGTCGGTTGCCGATCTTGCCGTTGTGCCGGAACACCGCAACCCGCAAACTTACAAAGCGCTCTCTAAACTTTATTTTCCGTTGCAGCTGCCTCTGAACCCCGGTGCCGATGAAATACAGGAAACCATGAAACTTTTGGGCGTGAGTAAATCGGGTTCTATCCTCGCGTTCAGTTTAGATCGTAACAATCGCTATAATAATACCGAAAATAATTCAATATTTGAAATGGAGTTTATCTGCGCCAATTTGGGCATTAGCCAGAGTGTTAAAGAATTGCTGGAAAGTAGCGGCGGCGGTAAATTTGAAAAATGCGCTTGGGAGTTATGGGGATTACAGCAAAACGGTAACAATATCCCCGCAGGTTCACAGGGAATAAATGGCAACTGGGATTCTGTTTTGTCTTACGTACCGGAGTTTATGCACAGAACGGGTTTAGATGTTGACGGGATGCTGGATCTCTTTGCGTTGAAAACATTTACAGGCGTCACGCTCAACGCTTTCGGAAATGGTTTGGAAACCGGCGACCCAAGTTTTTTCAGGATAAATGGTTTTTCCGCCGGCAATTTAGTCCAAGCCCACCTTCACCTCCGTTTACGCTCTATCCTACAATGTAACTGGAAAGATTTGGATAGTTTTTTGCGTTCCGCTTACTACGACAACGGCGGTATTGTAAACAAGCTAAACAGAGTTCATGTCGCGCGGCTTTTCATGACCCGCTATTCTTCGGTAGCGTTGCCTGATATCGGCTGCTTTTGGGGTCCGATAGTGTCCGACACAAATAGCCGATTGGGTAGAAGCCCATTCGAGGAGCGATTTGTTGCCGGAAGGCTGAACGACGATGCGGTTTCCTTAATGAGAGGTCTGATAGGGACATCGCCATTCGCTGAAAGTTTAGGTTTTATTGATAGTGATGCGAGGCAGGCGCTACGGCAAATATTGCGTCTTTCAGAAATCGATCTTAACACCATTATTCAAAATGAATTTGATCCGGCGGCCACTGCCGAAATACTTTTAAATCTCAATAACGTTTCACGTATTCTGCGCGTTTCCCTGCTTGCTAATGCGCTCAGGTTCGGCATCGATGATTTTTACGCGCTGAAAGAACTCACCGGGCTGGAGCCTTTTGACGCCGATAGGCCTGAAGAGTTACTATACTTTGATGATGAGTGTAAACGCCTTTCCGGTCGTGGCCTCGTACCAACCGCTGTCAAAAGATTTTTAACGGAATCCCCGTCAACGACCGGCGATATAACATGGGTTCAAGGCGCTATCCGGTCTTTGCGTGAAATCGTCAAGGAAGCGGAGATGTTTTTGGCGTCGGACGCCGTCCCGCTTTTTGGTGAAAAGACCTTGGAGGACGGTGAAGAGATATCGGTGGATGTGGATGCTGAATTCAAGAAAAATTACCGCGAGGAAAATACCCTCGAACGTGTCAAAAATGATGTGGCCAGATCGTTTATGGAGTTCACAGGCGGTGATTCGGAATTGGCAATTCAGATGCTCGGTGTAAAAGAGCCGCGCAAAAAATCCATGTATGAATTGTGGAGCAAGCTTGGTAATGTAGGCTGGTCTCAATCGCTAAGCTACGGTACAACGAACCAAAAAAATACGGTTGATGATTTCGCTCTGCCCGACAGCTTTTTTGACAAGTCGGTAGTAGCGGGAGCGGAGGCAAAATGGTCGTCGGTATTCATTGTTCCACAAGGGCAAAAAAAGATCGACTTTAAAGTGCATTTGTGCGGTTGTACGGTAAAGTTCAAAATAGGCGAATCCCCATTGAGAGAATTTTCATCAAACGGCGGAACCAAGATATGTGAAATCCTCGGGGAGCAATTTATCGCTGGCAGTGCGATACAAATTGAAATTACTGCTTCCGGTTTCACAGATTCAAATAAATATTACCTGCATTTGGAATGGGATGCCGCACCGGATGAAGATTTGTATGAAAACTCCGAACGTATTTTTGCCAAAATCCCGCTTTGGGCCCTCATTCCTAAAGCATCGTGGACTAAACATGAAAAACTCGCGTCGGCCCTCCCGGAGTTTCGCAAAATGGCCGAGTACTTAGGGTTGACCGCCATGACGCCGGATTTTTTCAAGGCTTTGACAGGCAAAGATGACGCATGGCAAATTTTACTGCCAAAGGAATTGCCGGTAACATTGGATGAAGAAAATAATTCTTATTGGAAAAAATACATCAGGTTGCTCGATGTCCAAAACTTGTATGCCGGTTTTCCCATCAACAGGAGCCGGTTGGTTCTCGAAGACGGCGCAGATCTTTTCTGGACTATGATTGAAACGCTGGAATCTCAAAATGGCGCACAGGAAGCGCTGGAATACCTCGCAAACATACAAGACCGCTGGGATTGTACCCGCCTCATAAACATGGTCAACGAGGCAATGTCACGATCAGGCATCAAGCAGGATAATCAAACAGTCCAACAAATCGCAAATCCGGAAATGCTGGCTTTCATTCTGGAAAACATGCCTGTTGTTGAGAGGGTTGGTGTGCCTATCGATTTTCTTAGCAATATTCAGGGCCCTAACCCCGGTGATGTTTCTGTCATAAATTTCCGTGGAGCTTTACAGCAACGCCTCGGAATCAGTTCTTGGAACAATATGGTCACCTCCATGATGAATGCCATGCGTATCCGCAAGCGTGACGCTATAGTGGCGTTTTTGACACGTGTCGGGCCGCATCTGAGCCAAAGCCAGAGCACAAATAGCGCTACCTATTTTGATTATTTGAAACAGGTTTTATACAACGCGGGCGTTTTGATTTCAAGTGGCGACGAACTGATTTCGAACGATGACGAATTGCCAAACAATGTCAAAATTCGTGAATCCTTGCAGCTCTACAGCAGGCTAACCGGAATATCGGCCTTACTGCCCGATGGAGGTAATAATTGGAATATCACCCCCGACCACTGGGCAATCTTGGATGGGCGCAAAGGCTACCGTACCGATAACGACTTATACGCGAATTTCCTGATAGACGTGAAAATGAATACCGAAATGATTACGTCTCGAATCGTACAGGCGTCCGCGGCCATACAGCTTTTTGTACAGCGTGTACTTTTGAGTTTAGAGCCTAGAGCGCATCTTGACGAAAGTAATATTGAAAGGTGGGCGCTGCTTAAAAATTACCGTATGTGGGAAGCCTGCCGCAAAGTATTCCTCTATCCTGAAAACTGGATCGAGCCGGAATTTCGAGACGACAAGACCCCGTTTTTCGAGGAGTTCGAAGCGGAACTTGAGGGTGGCGAAATCACTTCGGATGTCGCGAGGAAAGCCCTCGGTAATTTTCTAAGAAAATTCAGAACCGTTGCGGGGTTAGATATTGTCGGGGTATATCAGGGCGAGAGCGAGATCCCGCGCGGTAAAGATACCCTGCACATAATCGGCAAAACCAAGGCTTTGCCGCATCAATACTATTATCGCTGTTGCCACCGCAAGAGTAACCTGGCCAATGTTTGGACGCCTTGGGAGGCAATCAGTATCGATGTGCAAGGCGGTTCTGTCTTACCGGTTATGTTCAATGGTCACCTGCATCTCTTTTGGGCGCTGTTCAGACCGGTGAACAATCCCGGCGATCCGGAAATTATAGAGTTCCTTGATGGTAGTAATGGTGGTACGGGTACGGGTAAATTGGAAAATCCTACCAATACCGCAGTGGTAGAACTGTCCCTCTTTTGGTCGTCTCTCGTTGAAGGCGAATGGACGGAAAAGAAACTGTCTGTTTCTTTTGTTGATACAAAAAATGAGTTCTACACAGATCAAGACCCCGAAGCTAATGTTGCCGACCGCTACCATTTCAGGATAGGTTATATCGACAACGAACAAGTACAAATAGAGGTGTATACTTCCTATACGTCGTACGAAGAAAACAGGAAGATATATCGCGCTGGCGCCTATAGAATCTATCACGACGGCAATAGTATTTTCGAAGCGGAAAATGACGAGGTGGGACGTTATTTGAGCCCCGATCCTCAAAACACGACCCTTATGGAAAATCACACTGTTTCATTCAGCTCTCAAGCCTTAATCCGTTCCAACGGTACCGGTTTGCTTGGCAGAACATCCAGCGGTTATAAATTGCTCATCGCCAATTCTGGGCTTTTGGACACACTGCCCAAAGACGAGCCTGCCTTCCTTATAGAGAGTTCAAGAACATGGTTTTTAGAGCGTTCCGACAATCGCAGAAATGTCCCGCCAGCCTACAAGATGGAAGCTCTCTCTCATCCTATCATAAAAGAGTTTCAAAAGCGTTTTGACGACGGCGGCTTGTCAAGTCTGATGCGGCGGGAAACACAGGCGCTTTCTATGGCAACCGGCAGCTATTACGGCTATGGCTATTCATACTACAGATATAATTATTACTACAATGTGTTGCTCGGTTATTACACTGCCGGTGACTGGCAAGCATGGGACGCCGGACAGAACGCTTTTGAATTGCGTTACCTGCCCCATTCTTCGCTGTCGCGTCCGTATCCTATGGATGTGGTGGATTTCAACTACGGAGCGCCAAACGGTATCTATAACTGGGAACTGTTTTTCTACGCACCGTTTTTTGTGGCTAAGCAGTTGAGCGCCAATCAGCGGTATGCCGAAGCGCTGGAATGGTTTCATCTGATTTTCGATCCGAGAAATAAGCGCAGCGGATATGAAAAAACCAAACGTTGGGCGCTAAGGCTGCCTCAGGGAGCGCACTTTTGGAACTTCCTGCCGTTCTTCGCAAACACAGACGCCACCAAAACAATTGAAGAACTTATGGGCCTGCCGAATCACCGTAGCGCTATGCCGGATCATGTGGCCCTAAGCACTCTTATCGATGACTGGAAAAACGATCCGTTCAACCCGCACCTGATCGCTCGCAGCCGTATTGTCGCCTATCAGAAAACGGTAATAATGAGCTATCTCGATACCTTGGTCGCTTGGGCGGATCAACTGTTCCGGCAAGATACTTTGGAATCAATCAACGAAGCGATCCAGCTCTATATTCTCGCGGCGGAAGTTCTTGGCCAGCGGCCGCAGACTATCCCATCGACGTTGGGGGTCAAACCGCTTTCTTATACGCAAATGAAAACAAAGAACATGAACGCCTTTTCAAATGTGGTGGTGCAGTTGGAGAACTCTCTAGTCAAGCCGGTCAATGACGCTAAGAATACAGGGCAGGGGGCCATCAATCAATCTACCAAGCAGGCGTTGGGCCTCGCTCCCAAAATGTATTTCTTTACCGTGCCCCGCAACGAAAAAATGATGGCATATTGGGATTTACTGGACGACCGTTTATTTAAGATTCGCAACGGTATGAACATTGAGGGCGTAAGGCGCCAGTTGTCGCTCTTTGCTCCCCCAATCGATCCCGCAATGCTTGTGCGTGCCGCGGCCGCCGGAATCGACATCGGCGCCGCGCTCAGCGATATGTTTGCCCCCATACCGAAATACCGGTTTACGTTCATGGCGCAAAAAGCCGTCGAACTGTGCGGTATCGTCCAGTCTATGGGCGGCGCGGTTCTATCGGCTCTCGAAAAGAAAGACGCCGAAGAGATGGCGAGGTTGCGTGCCGAACACGAAAGCGCCCTTTTGCGCTTCTCTAAAGAGATCAGGCAAATGCAGATCGAAGAAGCCGTTGTCACTATTGAAAGTTTGGAAAAGACAAAATTGGTAACGGAGCATCGCAAAAATCATTATCAAATGTTGATTAGTGAAGGTAAATCCGGTTTAGAATGGACGCAGTTGAGTTTGATAGGGGTAGCTGGAGCGTCCACAGTAACATCGCAAGCTATTCGATTAGGCGGGTCTGCTTTAGCAGCGGTGCCCGATGTCACCGTAGGTGCGAGCGGATTCGGCGGCACCCCTCACATTGTCGTGACCACCAGCGCTCGGGAGATAGGTAAAGGTGTAGCCGGTGTTGTGGCGGGCGCGTTTGATATTGCGGCTTCTGCACTTCAAACAACGGCTACGATAACCGGTATAGAAGCCGGGTATCAGCGGCGTAAGCAGGATTGGGAACTCCAACTGTCTTTAGCCGAAAAAGAACTTGAAACCATTGACGTGCAAATCCTCGGCGCTCAAATACGCCAACAGGTCGCCGAAAAAGAACTCGAAACCCTCGAAAAGCAAATCGCGCAGTCAGAAGAAATATACGAATACCTGAAAAACAAATATACCAATAAGGAACTATACAACTGGATGCTGTCGGAACTCTCAACGCTCTACAGCAGAAGTTATCAGCTTGCCTACGATGTCGCGAAACGCGCCGAAAAATCTTATGAGTTCGAATTAGGAATTACGGGAACCTCTTTCATACGGTTTGGTTACTGGGACAGTTTGCGCAGCGGGCTACTTGCGGGCGAGCGGTTGATGCTCGACCTGCGCCGCATGGAAGTGTCCTACATCGAAAAGAACAGCAGAGAACTAGAAATCACAAAGCCGATTTCGATAGCGCAACTGAATCCGCAAGCTATATTGGATCTTCAGGAAAACGGGAAATGTGACTTCACGCTCCCCGAAGCTCTCTTTGACCTGGACTTTCCCGGCCATTACTTCCGCCGTGTGCGCTCCGTGCGCCTAACTATTCCATGTGTGGCGGGGCCATACACTAGTATAAGCGCCAAGTTGACACTCACCAAGAATTCCATGCGCAGGTCCAGTCAAGCGAACCCTACGGACGGCAAAAGCTATGAATCTACGGGGGCGAACGACCCGCGCTTTGTCCACCAGCGCATTGGCATTCAGGGCATCGCCACCAGCCAGCCCACCGATGCTGCCGGAGTGTTCGACTTCAACTTCCGCGACGAACGCTATCTGCCCTTTGAAGGCGCGGGAGTTATTAGCGACTGGACTTTGGAACTGCCGGAGAAACTGCGCCAGTTCGATTACCGCAGCATTAACGATGTAGTGTTGCACATCAGCTACACCGCCCGTGAAGACGGCGGCCTCAAAGGAGCCGCGGAGCTATGGCTTGAATCCCATACGGCCGAACTCATTGAAGCTTTGTCGGCAAACGAGCTAAATACGTTAAATCGGCTGATTAGCCTCAAACATGAATTCGAGGACGCCTATGATAGTTTACTGGAAAGCGGAAAGGCGGAGTTTAAGATTACCCGCGAACGTTTCCCGTATTTCCTTAGAGACATGAACCTCGTTGTTACGGGTGGTTCCGGGGTCTTGGCGCAGGTTAAAGACGGCGTCGACTTTTCAAACCGGTCGTTAACGATTTCTTTTAACGGAACACCGACAGGTGTCGATTTCGTCGGCCCTATAGGTGAAACCCAAATCTACGAGGCAACTATAACGTATGACGGCTCTGTAGATGTAACGTGTTCCATTGAGGCCGATTTTAACAAATCGGAAGTGGACGATATTTTACTCAGCCTTAATTATGATATTAATAGACAGTAAAAACTGAAGCGGGAGTTATATCATGGCCAAAATAATATTTTTTCCGGATGTGTATCGCGAGCAGGGACACTGGCTCCCTGCCGTAACCCTCGCCCAAAACCTGCAAAAGCAAGAACAGGGAGGGCACGAAGTAGCGTTTATGGGCATCGCCGATTGCGAAGCGATCATAAAACCCTATGGCTTGGAATACCATAGGATTTTTACAAAAGAATACCCGTTGGGCTACACGAGTTCCAACCAGCACAGAACCGTAAGCGAACGGTGGAAACCGGTTCACCTCTGGCATATAATGAACGGCGGCCTCGATAAACTGATGGAAGAGCTCCGCCCGGATCTAATCGTATCCGGATACTTCGCAAGCATCGAAACCCTCTTGATGCATTATTTATACGATAACATGAAATTCATGATCACAACAACCTATCTGCGCCATCCCGACGATGACCCTGGAATACGCGCCTTGCAAAATCTGTTTGGCATGTCGGAACCCATGTCACGTAAGATCATGTCGGCTGTCTACAAGGGGCCTATCGACATCGACGAACTAACCGTTTATGATTTTGTCAAACCGTTGGAAGCGGCTTATGAACTCGTCCCATGCCCGCGGGAGTTTGAGTTTGATAACTATCAATTTGATTCAGACCTCAACGAAAACGGACGGGTCAAATTTATAGAACCGTGTGTAATACGTACAATGCCCCCGCCTCCTCCGGGTAATATCACGGTAGACGATTGGAAAGCTAAAATCCCTGCCGATAAGCTAATCCTCGACTCAGAAACCACAAAAAGAAAACTCATTTTCGCCACGGCCGGAAGTCAGGTGCAAGACTACAAAGATAAGGCGCGGCGGTGGTTTCAGGAAATGATCCTGCTTATGAATTCACAGGGAATGCAGGGCTATCATTTGGTGATCTCCATGGGCACCGAATTAATTGACGAGGAATGGACGCTTCCGAAAAATGTTACCATATATTCATGGGTCCCCCAGCTTGAAGTACTGGAATATTGCACAACGGCTTTTATCCACGGCGGGCTGGCCACAATAAAGGAGTGCATATACAAAAACGTGCCATTCATTATATTGCCTTTAGGCAAAGACCAAATGGATAACGCGCTACGGGTACGCCGCAACGAAGTAGGCCAAGTAGCATATGCGGAATCCTCAGACTTCAGAGAATTACAAAACCTGTTTCTGCGCTCTCAAACCAACTCATGGATGAAAAACAGGCTGAAAAAAATGAGCAAAGAGTTTAATGTAATGGAAAACGTCACCCTTCCCGGTGCCAAATTAATCAAAGAATATCTTTCATCATTTAACGGTTGAAAAAATACATTATGAGCATGAACCCCCACAGCCCCTATTACAACCCTACCGCTGGTAGCGCTAATACCAGCGGCGGCGGTAGTGGTGGCGGCGGTGGGAAGTCTTCAGGCTCCCGCCTTGTTGCTTCTCCATCTATTGATCTTCCCAAGGGTGGTGGAGCGCTTAAGGGTATTGATGAGAAGTTTCATGTTAATCCTGTAACCGGTAGCGCGTCATTTTCTGTTCCGTTGCCTCTTAGCCCGTCCCGCGGCGGGGTTGCTCCCGAGATTGATTTATCCTACGATTCCGGTTCCGGTAATAGCCCTTTTGGCCT
>JAITUP010000276.1 GCA_031286265.1 Chitinispirillales bacterium
GGAGTAGCATTCACCTCTCGAAAAATATGAAACATAAGCGCGGCAATTTGCCCTTTCGCGTCTGCAGAGGCATTATTGCGGATAAATGGCATTGTTCTAATAAGGGAAAGGTTATACTGCCCGTTCCATGTCCCCATGTTCATTGTTGACGACGTAGCATCAGTGAATGCCGGTGCCATTCTCGTTCTAGACGCCGCGTTTGGATTTATAAAGTTGTGGTACGCAATGATTTGAGCAACGGCAGTTGGACCACAACCTGTTATATAAAATTGTCCATTTGGGTCGTTTCTGAAATGATGTTTGATATAGTTGTTATACGCAAAACCATCAATAGTATACCCTCCGATTCCCTGCCCCCACCACGTTCGCAATAGCGGTCCTCTTTGTACTTGCAAGTTACTTGAATACCTGACTAATACCCAATCAGAGCCTTCAGGCACACCAGGCCCAACACCTTTTGCAAAACCAAGATCCGGCATCCCGACCTCAAATGACGCTACAAGCACAGTCTCTGCCTCATCATCTGTAATATCGTTGTATTCATAGATAACCGCGTCTATGTATTCATTCAAACTCTCGCGCAGAAATGTAGCAAGCCTACTGTCAGAATCTTCAAAAGAACCTTGAGTAATTGCCAGTATATGCCCCACCCGCACATCGTTGCTTGCGAGCACAAACCACTCATCGCCTGATCCGTCGCCTACGACAAATTCATATAACTCGACGGTTTCCGCTTCTTGAATGTTGGCGGAACGCCCTAAGCTATTGTTGGCGCTGCTCTGATTTTCGCGCCTGTCTCTGCCAAATCGTTCCGATCTTTCGAATTTGCTTTTGGTGTTTGAGAACACCTCTCTTGATCTGATGATACTGCCTGTTGCGGCGTCAGCGGTTGAGCGGGCTAACGTTGGAGCTGCCATTGTCTCACTAAACGCATTCAAAACGATCTGAGAAAGTTCGGATATATCGACTTGGTGAGCTTGCAGCGTCCTCATGAGGGCTAAGTCTGTGCGTCTCGAATGGTCTCCGGCGCTATTACCGCCGCCAACGCCTTCAACCAAGTCCGCTTCGATGCCTGACTCTGTCCCGGTTATTTGGGCACAGCCTGTGAGTATGATTCCCAAAAACATCACAGAAATTAGTGAAGCATACAACATTGCCTTCTTCATTGCGCAACCCCCCCCTTATTTCATTATGATATACGGTTTATTTTTTTGGCAGTTTGATACCCTTATTAAAAGGTGGCCTCATATCTCAATATAAGATAATATGCGCTACAAGCGTGTCAATTCTTTATTTTTTAATATTTTTTTTGGCAGAGATTTCATTGTTTTCTCATTTTCCATGAATTATTCTTCTAAATGGGCAAAATTGAGGCTAAAATATCAACACAAGCGTCCCAGCCGTTATCAGCAACCCGCCGATAACCGTTTTTATCGTTAGCGTCTCTTTCAGTACGATAAATGCCAGCAGCATTGCTATAACGATGCTGAATTTGTCTACCGGTACGACTTTTGATACTTCGCCGATCTGCAGGGCCCTGTTGAAGCATAGCCAGGACAATCCCGTTGCTATGCCGGATAATACCAAAAATATCAGGCTCTTGTGGCCGATGTTTGCGATTTCATTGTGTTTTCCGGTTGCGAAAACTATGGCCCACGAAATGGTAAGAACTACTATTGTTCTGATTGCCGTGGCGAGGTTTGAGTTTATGTCCTGTATGCCGATTTTCAGAAGGATTGACGTTGCCGCCGCGAAGATTGCGGCGAGAAGAGCATATATGGCCCACATGGTTTATCGCCTGTTTTTTAAAGTCAACGTCAAAGTCAAAAGCTTTTTTAAGGGGGGAACAAATCCCCCTCGCTCCAGCCAAAAGCCGGGCAAAAATCCGCCCGTCTTTTGTCTTCCGCTACCCCCAGAGCGGGGACACCCCGCAACGCCCCGTCCTAAAACCCAACACCCTAAAACCCATATCCTAAAACCAAATACGAGGGATGTGATCTGTAATTCTTAGCACCCTAATCACTCCGTCCGATGCTTTGATGTTCATTCAAAGCATCCCGCGACCACCGACACCCCAACTCCGTTTGAATGAACATCGCCCACACCATTCACACGAACCCTTGTTGTCCCAAACATTATCGAGCTATGGCAAAGGGCTAGGCGGGCCTTTTCAAGAAAATGGTTTTAATTATTTCCCTTTTCTTTCTTTGATACGCGTTGCTTTGCCGGTTAGGCCGCGTAGGTAGAATAGTTTTGCCCTTCTTACGCGGCCGCGCTTGAGGACTTTGATCTCGGCTACTAACGGTGAGTGTGCCGGGAAAATACGCTCTACGTATACGTTGCCGCTTGATTTACGAACGGTCAACGTCTCGCCAAGGCCGGTGCCGCTGGTTTGCACTACCACGCCTTGGAATTGTTGGATACGCTCCTTGTCGCCTTCACGGATTTTGAAGGAAACGTTGATCGTATCGCCAGGCCCGTATTCTACGCTACGGTTTTGTAAATGCTTTTTTTCTACTGCTTTGATGATCTCGTTCATCGGGTCCTCCGAATAATAATTAAATATTAAATTTATAGTTATAATTATATTCAAAATTAAAATCACAATAAATCAGGGCGCCGCTCCTTTGTTATTTCCAATGATTTTTGACGCTGCCATTCCTTGATGTTCGCGTGATGGCCGCTTATCAATACCTCCGGTACGCTTACTCCCTCAAAGACCTCAGGTCTTGTGTATTGAGGGTGGCTTAACAAACCGCTGTGGAACGAATCGGTTTCAGCGCTGTCCATGTTTCCTAATACGCCGGGGACTAATCTTGTTACCGCGTCCACTACCGCCATTGCCGGGATCTCACCGCCAGACAGGACATAGTCGCCTATCGACAGTTCCATATCGACGTATTGATCCGTTATGCGCTGATCTATCCCCTTGTAGCGCCCGCACAAAAGTATCAATGAATCTCTTGCGGCGAGCTCTTTGACTATACCCTGATTCAGGAGTCGGCCGGCTGGCGTCATAAATACCACCAACGGGGTTTTCCCTGCGAGCCGTTCTCTTGCCGCGGTAATCGCTCTGGCTAACGGTTCGGGTTTCAAGAGCATTCCCGCGTCGCCGCCGTATGGATAATCGTCTACTGTCTTGTGGCGGACATCGTCCGAGTAGTCGCGGATATTGTGTGTGCTTATGGACACAAACCCATTGTCGACAGCCTTTTTTATGATGCTGTCGGCAAACGCGCCCTCGAACATGCTGGGGAATAATGTTAAAATATCAAAGATCATTTTTGAACGACACTCACAAAAGCTCTTGAATATAGGTATCGCTCACAGTCATTACTTTATTTTCTTCGTCCATCTTCACCACCGCCTGCTTGTTATACGGGACAATCACTTCTTTCCCGCTTGTCAAGGCGACGACGAGCGCGTCCATAGACGGCAAGTTTACGGTGTTAATCACTTTACCGATTTTTTCGCCTGAAGATTCAGACACTATCGTCATTCCCTTCAGGTGAAAATGGTAATGCCGACCGTCCGAAAGCTCCGGGAGTTGATCCTCCGGTATAAATATTTTTTGCCCTGTCAACTTCTCCGCCTCGGTCCGGTCTTGCGCGATATCGAACCGCGCGGAGTGCCCGTTCCGATACGTAGATGTTCTCTCCAAAACCGCCGTGCGCACACTGCGCTCGTTGCTCCCGATGTATAAGGTAACAGGAGGCTTTAATTGCTCAAACGTTTCGCCGTATGGCGATACGCCGCAAAAGCCCTGGAGACCGATAGCTCGCTTAAAAATCCCGATAGCAACTAGTTCCATAAGTTATTCGTGACCACCGTTAATTCAATGCGAAACGGCAGTTGCTCTGATTCGCTCAGGTCACTCCTCGCTCTTCGCTTTAAAGACTTTAGGTTTTCTCTTTCGTTCCGGTTTCCGCTCGATATTCAAGCTTTCAACTGCCGCGCCCTTGTCGAGTTCGGCCATTTTTTCATAAAATCTGTCCTGCTTGAGCAGATTCTTAACCGTCAGCGTAGGTTCGGCGCCCTGCTTTATCCAGTAGGCGACACGGTCGACCTTGAGCTGGAAAGTTTTGGGGTTCGTCTGAGGGTTATAGAAACCGACCGTCTCCAAAAACTTACCGTCGCGCTGCACCCTCGAGTCCGCCGCGACTACGCGATACATTGTGATCTTTTTCCGACCCGTACGGGTCAGACGTAACTTTACCGCCAAGGCATTCTCCTTGTAAGGATTGTTTATATGTACAAAAAAACGTCATTCCAACATCGTCATTCTTAAAACTGCGGCATGTTTCTCATCATTGCCGCGCCCGCGCCGCGCTTGCCGGTCATTTTGGTCATGCGCTTCATCATTGTTTTCATGCTGTCAAACTGCTTTAGCAACTTGTTCACATCCTGAACCGTTGTACCGCTACCGGCGGCTATGCGCTTTCTGCGGCTGCCGTCTATTATCACGGGCTTCTCGCGCTCGCGCATGGTCATGGAACAAATCATCGCCTCTATCTTCACCATCATCGTCCCGTCGACATCGGCGCCTTTCAACTGTCCGCCGAGCCCTGGGATCATCGCTAATAGCTCGCTGAGCGAACCCATCTTTTTTATCTGCCGCAACTGCTCCAAAAAATCCTGCAACGTAAACTGGTTGCGGCGTATCTTTTTTTCGAGCTTCTTATTGCTTTCAACATCAGCCGTTTCCTGCGCGCGCTCGACGAGGGTAACGATGTCGCCCATGCCGAGAATCCGCGAGGCCATACGCTCGGGGTGGAAAACCTCAAGACCGTCAGGCTTCTCCCCCACACCGATGTACTGCACCGCCACGCCCGTAACATCCTGAATCGAAAGCGCGGCGCCGCCGCGGGCATCGCCGTCCATTTTCGACAGAATCGCCCCGGTAAAACCGACCTCTTTATGAAACTCCGCCGCGACATTAACCGCATCCTGCCCGGTCATCGCGTCGGCTACAAAAAATATCTCTTCCGGCTTAACGGCGGCGCAAATTTCCTTCAGCTCCGCCATCATATCCTTGTCGACATGTAACCGTCCGGCCGTATCGACAATCAAAAGTGAGTTATCCTCACGTTTTGCCGCTTCAAGCGCCGCCTTGGCGATGGCGACCGGTTTCGCCGAACGATCGGAAAACACGGGAACACCCAGCGCCTTGCCCAAGGTCTCAAGCTGATCGACCGCCGCCGGCCTGTACATATCGCACGCCGCCATAATCGGCCGGTGCCCCTGCTTGCGGAAATGCAGCGCAAGTTTCGCGCAGGCCGTCGTCTTGCCGGACCCCTGTAACCCCGCGAGCACTATCACATTAACGCGGTTCGTATGAAACTTAATCTGCCGCGACGCCCCGCCCATAATGCCCGTGAGCTCGTCATGCACCAATTTTATGAACTGCTGCCCCGGCGTAATACTGTCCAATACCGTGCTGCCAAGCGCCTTTTCCTGCACCCGAGCGGCAAATTTCTTCACCACCTTATAGTTAACATCGGCCTCAAGAAGCGCCCGCTTGACATCCCGCACGGCCTCGGAGACATTAGCCTCGCTCAGCTTGCCGTGTCCGCGCAGCTTCTTAAATATCGTCTCAAATCGTGATGACAGTTCTTCAAACATAAACCAAAAACCACAAAAAACATTGAAAACAAGCCCGTAAAGCCGGTTTTGCCCTAAAAAGCTACGCCTTCTACGGACACTTCGCCATCCCAATCCGTACCCGGCGGGACAGGCGGCGAAATACGCCTAATCTAACAAAGATATATCTCGGTATGGTGCCGGCGCAATATTTTTATAATTTTTTTCACTACCGCCCCATAGCCCGTCATCACGAGCGAAGCGCGGCGATCTATTGGATTGGAACATCAAAATCAAAGTCAACGTCAAAGTCAAAGTCAACGTCAAAGTCAAAACATATTTTAAGGGGGGAACAAATCCCCCTCGCTCCATAAAAATATTGGCAAAGCCAATATTTTTATTACGCTACCCCCAGAGCGGGGGAGAACCCCCGCAACGCCCCCCACCTAAAACCGAACTACCCTAAAACCCATATCCTAAAACCAAATACGGGGGATGTGGTTTGTAATCCTTACACCCCAACCACGCCAAGAATGAACATCGCCCCATCCATTCATACGAGCCTTTGTTGTCCCAAACTTTACGGAGCGGTATCAGGAGGTTAGGCGACACATTTTTAAAAAATAGGTTTTAAAAAAAGGATTTTTTTAAAATGGAAAAATCCTATGGGACGGCCGATATGCCGCCTCATTTTTTATTTTTACTCCTGATTATAGCCTTTATTATTTTATTTTACCATGAGGAGGCAAGGTTCAATGTTGGGATTGGATTACTTTATGGCGGCGGCCTATCGTGAGGCGCTCAGGGCGTTTGACGAGGGCGAGGTGCCGGTTGGGGCGGTTATCGAAAAAGACGGGCGGATTATCGGGCGCGGATATAACCGTGTTGAAGCGCTTGGGGACGCTACCGCGCACGCCGAGATTATCGCCATCACCGCGGCGTCGGAGTATATGGGCGACTGGCGGCTCAATGAGTGTACGCTTTATGTCACGCTGGAACCCTGCCTGATGTGCCTCGGCGCAATACTGCAATCACGCATAAGCACGGTAGTCTACGGAGCAAAAGACCCGCGGCTCGGAAGTATCGATACTTTCCAATACCGTGAAGAAGCGGAAAAATCATACCGAACATTCCCAAAAATCATCTCAGGCATAATGGAAAATGAATCACGAGATTTATTAAAAGCGTTTTTTAAAAAATTACGGAAATAGTGATGGGCATCATATATATATACTTTAAGGGAGGTATATCATAATGACAGATACAGATAAAAATGGCATCGACTCATGTCCCTGCTTTTCCGATCGCCCCTACAGTGATTGTTGCGAGCCGGTTGTCTCGGGCGCGCGGCCGGCAGAAACGGCTTTGGAACTCATGCGAGCCCGCTACAGCGCCTATGCTACAGGCGGTGTCGAGTTCATCGTTTCATCGACCCATCCGAGCAGACAGTCGGAATGCGACGAAAGGGCGATACGGTCATGGTCGGCCAACTCCGAATGGACGGGGTTCGATATCATATCAATCAGCAAGGGGGAAGCCAAAGACAGAGAAGGCAGCGTGGAGTTCGTCGCCCGCTTCACCGAAGACCGCATGAAAAAAACGCTACACGAAACCGCCACATTCAAGCGCGGCGATGATAAGCAGTGGTACTATGTAGACGGCACAATCCATCCGCCTAAGCCGTTTATACGGCCAGAAGAAGACAAAATCAACAGAAACGACCCGTGCCCGTGCGGAAGCGGGAAGAAACACAAGAAGTGTTGTATGGGCAATTAAGGAACGATGTCGGTTTTGTGAGAATGTTTTTTTAAAAAAAATATTTTTTTCTTGACCCCAACCACTACATATAGTATCTTATCCCGTATCGCCATCTACGGGTAGTAGATAGACGCGGTGTAGGTATTGTCAAAAAATGTCAAAAGTTGAGGGTATTTAACGCTATGATTCTTAGCAAGTTATCCATATACGGCTTTAAGTCTTTCGCCGATAAGACAGAGCTTGAGTTTGGGGAAGGAATGACCGCGGTCATCGGGCCGAACGGGTGCGGGAAGAGCAATGTCGTCGATGCTATCCGGTGGGTTTTCGGGGAACAGAAGGCCTCGGCGCTCCGCAGCACGAACATGCAGGAAGTTATTTTTTCGGGGACGCAGAAGCGCGCGCCGCTCAATATGGCGGAAGTAACGCTCGTCATCGAAAACACCAAAGGGATACTGCCGGTGGAATACCGCGAGGTGTCCATCGCCCGCAGAATCTACCGCAGCGGGGAGAGCGAATATCGGCTCAACAAGGTGCCGTGCCGCCTCAAAGACATACAGAATATCTTCCTCGACACCGGCGTGGGCAGTAGCGCCTATACCACTATAGAGAATAAGATGATCGAAAAAATCCTCTCCGACCGCGCCGATGAGAGGCGGGTACTCTTTGAGGAAGCGGCGGGAATCGGCAAATATAAGCAGATGCGCAAGGAAAGTTTGTCCAAACTGGACAAAACCCGTCAAGACCTGCTGCGGATAAACGATAAAACCACTGAAAGCGAGCGTCACGTACGCATGCTCGCCCGCCATGTTGAAAAAGCGAGGAAATATAAGGATTACTACGATGCGCTGAAAGCGTTGGAAATCGCGTTTGAGAATAGAAACTACGTCAGGCTGACCGAGGCCGTCAATCTGCGCAAGATTTTTCTGAAAGAATCCGAGGGTAGGCGCGAGCAACTGCGCGCGGCGGCGGCGACAGCCGAATCACGCGTCGAAAAAATGCGCCTCGACGCGCTTGAGGCTGAAAAAGAGCTTGAAGCCGCCTCACGAAGCGTCGCCGAATCGAGCGAGAAAATTGTGGGGATAGATAAAGACGCCTCAATCGCGGCGGAGCGGATGAGCTACTTGAACGACACCATAGCGCGGCTTGATGCCGACGCGGCGGATCTCGACAGGCAGACAGACGATGCGGCACGGTTCAAAATGCAGATCGAAAAAAGCGTGGTCGAGCGTGAAGCCGAGCACGTAAGGAGTGCCGAACGTACAGCCGGGGCAAGCGAAGAACTTGCGCAGTTCGACAACAATCTAAACGCGAAAAAGGCCGAAGCGGATCAACTCGGGCGCGACCAGATTGAACTCATCAACATGATAGGCGACGCGAAAAGCCGGCTCGGCTCCGCAAATTCCGCCCTGAATAACGCGCTCGAAAAAAGCGAATACAACAAACGGGATATGCGGGACCTCGAGATACGCTTTGAGGAATATAACGACGCCATAGAAGTTTGCAGGCAACAACTCAACATGGCGGAATCCGCCAACCGCGACTATATGCAGTCCCGCGAGACGCTTCTTGGGCGGATTGAAAGAGAAGACGAGCGCTACCGCGGATTAGTTGGGAAAGAAAAACATCTCGAAGCGCAGATCGCCACCAACAAATCGCAGTTGAAGTTTTTGGAAGGGCTCGACGCGGCGTTTGAAGGATATGAGACGGGAGTGAAAGCGCTTCTCACGGCAGGCCTGCCGGGGATGCGCGGGATAGTGGCGGACTTGATTGGCGTTACCGACGAAGCCATGCTGCCGATCGTTGAAAAATTAGCCGGTAGCGCGGTTCAGACGGTTGTGTTCGACACCGACGCACAATTGGAATCGGCGGTGGAATTCTTACGCGGAGATAAAAAAGGAAGTGCGCGAATTGTCTCGTTAGAAAGATTGAGCCGATTTACCAATCGATCCGATGCTAACATGAATCCATCGTTAAGAGATGTCAAGGCGCTTATTAAAACGGCCGATGGATGCGAAGTTCTTGCCGAACATTTTTTCGGGCGATATACCATAGCAAACGACTACAAAACCGCGATTGACGCGGCGCGGAATATCGACCGCGGTTGCGCGATAATCTCCGTAGACAGCGGCGTAATCTGCAGAGGCGACGGCAGCGTCATTGCCGGAGATTCCCACAAGGAAACGGCCGGCCTCCTGCAGCGTAAACAGGAAATTGAAAAAATTACGGCAAATATCGGTGAATTCGAAACGAATCATTTGGCAATTCTAACCGAAAAAGATACCTGCATTATGAGCCGCGACGAGGCCAAATTGGCGCTCATCGAGGTCGATGAAAAAATAAACAGCGGTCAGCGGCGGCAGCAGGAACAGCAAACGACCATCCGCCACAACGAAAACGAAATGCGGAACATTGAACAACGCATGGAAGCGCTCACCGTCGAGATGGATGGACTGACGGCAAAAACCGCGGAAGTGCGCGAGCAGATCGCCGCCATAGAAGCGGAAGCCGCGACGCTATACAGCAGACGTGACGCACTCAACGAGCAAACAGAAAATGCCCGCAACAGTGTGAGGAGTATGGACGCGGAACGTATCACACTCGCGGAACGCCTGAAAAATATCGAACTCGAAACACACGGTTTGGCAAACAGAATCGCAAACGACAAGCGCGACATAGAACGCCTCGCAAGCGATATCGAGCAATTCGGCGTAATGAAACAAACAAAGATTGAAGACAAAGGCAGATGCCGAGCCGAAATATCGGAAGTGGAAAACCGGCAAGCGCTCCTGCGCGAAGACCTTGAAAACGCCAAGACGAAACGAAGCGAACTCGAAGCAACAAGAGACGCCGTCCGCGAAGATTACAGCCGCCGGTTGAGCGAAATTGAAGAGTTGCGCAAGGAATTGAGATCAGTACATAACGATTTGGAGGAAACCGGAAACGCGATACACGATGCCGAGTTGAAGCAAACCAACGACGAACAGGAACGCCGCCGCTCGCGCGAAAAAATATGGGAGGCCTACGAGCTCGACTTGGAAGACCTTGAGCAGGAAGGCGTGGCCTCTATCGATGAAGACAACGAAGCCGTCACGCGCGAGATACAGATGTATAAGGAACGCATCAAACACGTCGGCCAAGTCAATATGGCCGCGCTTGAGGATCACGAAACGGAAAACGCGCGCCTTATAGAACTCACCGCGCAGAGAGACGATCTGCAGAGCGCCGTCGACGAACTCGAAAAGGCGATAACCAAGTTGGACAAGGAAGCCCGTGTGCAATTTTTGGCGACTTTTGAACTGGTACAGAAAAATTTCACGGAAATGTTTACAACACTCTTTGAAGGCGGCGAAGCCAGCATCTCGCTTGAGGAAGGCGTGGACCCGCTGGAAGCGGGAATACACATAAACGTACGTCCCGCCGGTAAAAAAATGCGCGGTGTACAACTGCTCTCCGGCGGAGAGCGCGCACTAACGGCGATATCGCTACTATTCGCGCTCTATTTGGTAAAGCCGTCCGCATACTGTATACTAGACGAATTGGACGCGCCGCTCGACGACGCAAACATCGGCCGCTTCGTGCGCGTTCTCAAAAAATTCGCGGAAAAAACCCAATTCATCATCATCACGCACAACAAAGGAACAATGGAAGCCGCGGACTTGCTATACGGCGTGACACAACAGGAGTCAGGGGTGTCTACGATTGTGTCGGTGAAATTTGAGGAGGCGGGGTTGAGGGCGGCGTAAGACGATTTTGGGCTCGCCTTCCACAAAAAAATTGACCCGGGTTTTCCATTAGGCTGATGTTTTAGTAAAAATATGCCAAAAGACCGTCATCGCGAACGAAGCGCGGCGGTCTGTTGGATTGGAACATCAAAATCAAGGTCAAAGTCAAAGTCAAAGTCAAAATCTTTAAAACCTTAAAAACTTTTAAAATCTTTTTTGGCGACAGGGGCTCCGCCCCCGTAACGCCCCCATTTTAACCCAAATTTTCCATTAGGCTGTGTTTTTATTTGGTTCGACCATAGATGCTTTCCATAGTCTCTGTATCCATAGTCTTCGTTTCATTTGTACTGCCATTTTTATTACGGTATT
>JAITUP010000180.1 GCA_031286265.1 Chitinispirillales bacterium
TTTTGATTTTAGCATTTTTACCCCGATAGTATGCCCACATGTCCCCCGTAAGCGGTCGCCGCTTATGGGGGACCGCAGGGGGGCTAATGTATCGGGGCGTTACGGGGCAGAGCCCCGTCCACAAAAAGGATTTTAAAAAGCTTTTAAGGATTTTGACTTTGATGTCACAAGCCATTTTATTCTCCTGTCTTCTCGCATATATATTCCATAATATACATTAATCCCCGCCGGAGCGGTATAATATTTCGAAAATATATCATGATTTTTATTTTTCATTTTGGTTATTGACTTTTTTCTAGGAACATATTAGATTTATGAGGGTGGACGCCATGACATTTAATATAGTCATTCCACTTTGTTGATAGAAAAACCAAGTCACTTAAAATAGAGAGGATTATTTTATGAAATTATTGAAATCGCCTTTGACGGTTGTTGCGGCGGCGTTTTTGTTTGTTGCGTTGAATTGTTCTGGAACGGCGCAAAATGTTAAAAATCAAGATATGCGGCCTTGTGCGATATGCGACAGAGATTCTTTGAATATATCTTCGCCGCAAACACAGCAAAATCTTGATGCTACGGATATCGATGATTCGGACAAAATTCCTCCTACTCCGCCGCAGAGCTTTAATGTCCCGGATATTGATTTATCACAGTTGAGAACTCCATCTTTGAGGATCGGCGGGGAAGAAAGCCCCGATGTTTATTTGCAGTCGCTTGATATTCAAGTGGAAGTAACCGGCAATATCGCTTCTACGCGCTATACGATGGTTTTCAAAAATAAGACCAATCGCATCTTAGAGGGCGAGTTGACTTTTCCACTGCCTGACGGCCGCAGCGTAACATTTTACGCACTGGATATTAACGGCAGAATGCGCGAGGCGGTACCGGTAGAAAAAGCAAGGGCGACGCAAGTTTTTGAGGAGATACAAAGGCGGGAGGTAGACCCCGGCATACTCGAAAGAGTTGAGGGCAACAATTTCCGCACGCGCATTTATCCCTTTCCGCGATATGGGACGCGCACAATCTCTATCGGCTATGAAGAAGAGCTTACGTTAGAAAACGAATTGCTGTATTATCGTTTGCCGATGGCTTACCCCGATCCGCTTGAAAATTTTTCGGTAACGGCGACGGTTTGGAAAAGTAGTCTGGAGCCGATTGTACCCCAATCGGAGGATGAGATCCGTTTTGACAGGGCGGGTGAAAATTATGTCGCTTCGTTTGCGCGCGAAAATTACCAACCCTCCCGCGCGCTCATTTTCGCGCTACCCGCGCCCGCCGATATCCCGCAGATTATGATGCAATCGGCACAGGGAAGTTTTTATTTCCTCGCATCGGTCGCACCGAATTTGGAGCCGCGCGAAAAACAATGGAGCAACGAGATGGCAATCATCTGGGACGTTTCGCTAAGCGGCTCGCAACGTAATTTACGACGCGAAATGGAGATGCTCGATATTATCTTCGCGGAAAAAAGAAACGCTAACGTCCATCTTTATTTTTTGAATAACAGATTTACAAAAACAGGTGAATACAAAATCATTAACGGAAATTGGGAAGAATTAAAAAATGTTTTGGAAAGGGCGGTTTTTGACGGCGGTACCGATTTTTCAAAAATCGACTTGAGTAATATCACAGGAGATGAAATTTTATTTTTTTCCGACGGAATTTCAACTTTAAGCGAACCCGATTTCCTGAAAAACACTAACCAAAATCAATCCATACGTCCTATACACAGTATTGTTTCCTCCTCAAAAGCCGACTATAGCGTAATGAGATTGATCGCTGGTAAAACGAGGGGGAAATTTGTGAATATCAATGCCCTGTCTTCCGAGAGATTAAGGGAAGAACTGCTGAATGAGACGCCGCAATTTTTGGGAACGGAACACAGTGACGCCCTGCGCGAGGTATATCCAAGTATCGCCATGCCTGTTCACGGTAATTTTTCGATAGCGGGAATTTCTGACATGAACAACACGGAAGTGACTTTACTCTTCGGTTTTGGCAACAGGGTTGAAAAAAGAATAAATGTGAGATTAGACGCTCGTGATGCCGGCAGTTTGGGAAATATATACAGAATTTGGGCGCAAAAGAAAATCGCGGAACTTGATCTGGACTACGAAACAAACCGCGACAAACTTACGGAACTCGGACAGCAATTCGGCATTGTTACGCGTAACACTTCGCTCATTGTGCTTGAACTCATCTCAGACTACGTCCGCTACGGCATTGAACCGCCCGACACCGAACCCGAACTGCTGGCTGAATATCAGCGCAGGCTAAAAGGCCGTGAAGCGCAACAGCGCGAGACGGAGGGCAATATGCTGAGCGAGGCGGTGGAGGCTGCTATAAATTTAGCAAGATGGTGGGATACCGATTTTACGCCCAGACGACAAAAATTTCCTACGCCGGACGGGGATCGGCCCACAAACACGGGAAGAAGAGAAATTAGAGGTAGCAGCGGAACAGGTGATATGTTAGGAGCGTTAATGAGCGGTTCTGACGACAGCGAGTTACGAGAGGAAATTTCCAGGAACCACCGCGCAAGAACAGAAAGAAGAAGGGAGGCGCCCTTTGCCTTTGAATCCGGCGAGGTGATAGGCTACATGGACAACCCC
>JAITUP010000203.1 GCA_031286265.1 Chitinispirillales bacterium
TGGATTAATACCCCAAATTGCAAGCCGATAGATCGCCGCGCTTCGCTCGCGATGACGGAAGTTCTACCGATAGCCTAAAAACACGCAATGCAAGAATGAACATCGCCCTCCCCACTCACACGACCCTTTGTTGTCCCAAACTTTATCAGGCTATATCAAAGGGCTCGGCGGACCTTTTTAAAAAACAGGTTTTAAAAAAATTTTAACCCTAATGGAAAATTTGGGCTAAAGACGGTTGGAAACCAAAAAGAACGGGCTATGTGATGATAGTGAAAAAAAAATAATAATTTTGAATTTAATTTTGTTTCCGCCCTTGCCTTATAATTATATTGTATTAGCTGTTTAAACCTTCTCAGGGAGAAAGGAAGCTTAATCCGTGAGTGACCGCACGATTATCTCGTTTGGCGGAAGGCAGGGCGGAGGGGCGGAAAAAAATCGCGAAAGGTATGAAAAACGCGGGGATAGATGTGAAAACAATAGCAAAAATTACGAAGATGACGGAAAAAGAGAGAGGAAATATCTAAGTGAAAATTTTTACTAAAGTTTAAAGTTAAATCATTTTAATCACTTTCTTAGGAGGTTGTCAGTGGGTAAGTTGAGTTATGTAATGGCTGTAGCGGCGGTAACGGCGTTGCTGTTTGGGTGCGGAGACGGAGATTCAAATCCGGCCAACGGCGGGGGTGAAAACGGCAAAGAGGAGGTGACCCTCTTCAGGACTCTTGCCGATTTTGAGGGCGCGAAGATGGCCGACATCTGGGGGTCCGCTTACCCGGGATTGTTGAAGGACACTATGCCATCCTTTTTTACCATCTCCTTCAATACGGTGGAGGAACAAGTACAGGCTCTCAGATCCGGGCTTGTCGATGCCGTAATGACCGATTTGCCGGTTGCGGTGTACACCGTTTTGAAGAATTCCGACCTTGTAATCTTTCCCGTTGCACCGATAATACCGGACCGGTACGGATTCGCGGTTACCAAGGGGTCGGATTTGGGCATAGTGGGCAACGAGAAGTTGAACGCCATGCGGGAGGACGGCCTGCTTGAGGAGTTGGAAGACATCTGGTTTTCCACGGATACAAGCAGGAAGGCGCTACCCGTGCTTACCCACAATGAAGACTTTGACGGGAGCGATGGTACGATAAGCTACGGCTTCTGGGGCGGATCAAGGCCTATGAGCTACATTTGCCCCGACAAAGGGCCGCTCGGCTATGAAATCGACATCGCCACCCGGATCGCCTACGAGCTGAACATGGAAATCGAGTTTATACCGATGGAATTTCCCGATCTTTTGACGGCTCTCATCAGAGATCAGACGGTTAATATGGTGGGCGGTACCATGTCGATAACGCCGGCGCGCATGGCCTCGGTAGACTTCGTCGGGCCGAATTATGAGGGCGGTGTGGTTTTAGTGATTAAAAAGGATCGTTTGGGTAATTGAGCGCGCGGTTGCCTTGGGCAGGTTCCAAGGCGATGGGGGCAATTCGGCGGCGGAGATTGCATCAAAGCCGCAATTTTGAGGTTGAGCGATTATATACTCATAGAATAGCGGTATATGATTATAGAAAGGGCTTTGATGAATGGTTGGGAAACTGTAGCCCACAACCCCCCCAAAAAATAATTATTGCTTTTGATGTTTGGAATTTATTATCTTATTACTTTGCTGTTTTATTATAATTACTTAAGTGTAACTTATTTTTTCAGGAGAGTGCCAAATGAACAGACGGGCTTGTGCGGTAGCGGTGGCGGCGATAACAGCAATAGCGATGTTGTTATTGCCCGGGTGCGGGGATGGAGATTCAGATCCTACCGACGGTGGGGGTGAAAACGGCAAAGGGGAGGTGAGCCTCTTCAGGACCCTTGCCGATTTTGAGGGCGCGAAGATAGCCGACATCACTGGGTCCAGCCACCCACGGGTGATGGCGGACACCATGCCGATATTCTTCAGCACCTTCTTCGGTACGGTGCAGGAGCAGGTAGACGCGCTCAAATCAGGGGTCGTCGACGCCATGTCGTCCGACCTGCCGATTGCGATGTACACAGTTTTGAAGAATCCCGACCTTGTAATCTTTCCCGTTATACCGGTAATACCGGACCGGTACGGGTTCGCGGTTACCAAGGGGTCGGATTTGGGCATATACGGCAACGACAAGTTGAACGCCCTACGGGAGGACGGCACGCTCGAGGAGCTGGAAGACATCTGGTTTTCCACGGATGCGAGCAGGAAAGTGCTGCCCGTGCTCACCCACAAGGGAGACTCATTTAACGGGAACGCCGGCACGATAAGATACGGTTTCTTCGACGCGATAGCGCCTATGAGCTACGTTTGCCCCGACAAAGGGCCGCTCGGCTATGAAATCGACGTCGCCACCCGGATCGCCTACGAGCTGAACATGGAAATCGAGTTTATACCGATGGAATTTCCCGATCTTTTGACGGCTCTCATCAGAAATCAGACGGTTGATATGGTGGGCGGTACCATGTCGATAACGCCGGAGCGCATGGCCTCGGTAGATTTCGTCGGGCCGAATTATGAGGGCGGCATAGTTTTGGTGATTAAAAAGGATCGTTTGGGTATTTGAGCGCGCGGTTGCCTCACGGCGAGATAAGCAAGTTGTATCAAAGCCGTAATTTTGAGGTTAAGCGATTATATATTTTGTCACATTATTATAGAAAGGGTTTTGATAAATGGTTGGAAAATTGAAAGCTAACAGACGCGGGAGCGTGACGGCGGCGGTTTTTTTAGTCTTAGCCGCCACTTTCGGAACGGCCTACGGCGCGTTTAGCGGCGGTTCCGGCATCGCCGCCGATCCGTACATGATCGCCAACGCGGCCGCGTTGACGTATCTGTCTACGACGGTCAATAGCGGCAGTGAAGACGCCACTAACGGCGGTTTCTATTCGGAGAAGCATTACCGCTTGAGCGCCGACATACTTTGGGCGCGTAATGATGCTTGGGATCCTATCGGCACGCCGTCCAATTCTTTCCGGGGCCGCTTTTGCGGCAACGGTTACGCCATTTCCGGCTTGCTGGTCGAAGACCCCGACACCGACTACGTCGGCATGTTTGGGCATATCGACGGCGGTACCATTGAGAATCTCGCCGTTACGGGCATTGATGTTACCGGGCGCGACCATGCCGGCGGTTTGGCCGGCGCTATTATCAACGGCGCTGTCCGTAACAGTTATGTGCTGGGTAACATTTCCGGCAACACTCTCGTTGGCGGTTTAGCCGGGCGCATCAGCGCGGGCACCGTCATCGAAAACAGCTATTCTACCGCGGCGATAAACGGCGCCAGCGGCACTGCCGGCGGGTTGGTCGGTCTTGTCGACAGCAGCAGAATAATTAATTCCGTAGCGTTGAACGAGGCTATCGACGGTTGGAACCTCAATCTCGGCCGTATTGCCGGCCTGTTGCTGAACGACGCTTCGCTCTCCAACAACCGCGCGTTTATACGTATGAAGATAGACGGCGCCCTGCCAGATATAGCGGACTCGTCTGTTAACGACGCTTCCGGTATTCACGGCGCGAACGTCAGCGGTACGGACGTGACGACGGCCGCCATGTGGATAAGCTGGGGTTGGGATACGGATATTTGGAATCTGCTCGCCGACCACCTGCCGATGTTGCTCGGCACCGGAACCGGTCAAAACGGGGGTGTGCCGCTCTACCTGCTCGACAAGGACATAGGGTTCGCGGAGGTCTCTATCGACGCCGTGGATTACACCGGCGAGGAGATAGCGCCCATTGTAACGTGGGGCTCGGGCCCAGACGCGGAATACCTTGTTAAGTTCGTCGACTTCCTGGTGGAAATCGTCGAAAGCGACGGCACGAGCGACGGCACGAGAGTCGGTAGCGGCCTCCTCATAGTCGTCGGCACGGGCGGCTACGTAGGCCGTACGGGGCCGATTCCGTTCACGATACAGAAGCAGGGTCGGGAACCGCCCGATATTGAGGATATAGTGATACCGGATCCGAACAACGACAAACTCACTATACCAACGAGCATTCCGGGGGTAGTAGTGGCTGTTACCGAAAACGGCGTTACCATTTCCATGAACGACCCGGACGGTTTATTTGAATACAGTATGGACGGAGAGAGTTGGCAAGACGATCCGAGTTTCGGCAATCTTTCCCCGAACACGGAATACAGCTTGTACATCCGTTTAAAAGAGACGGATAACTACAGAGCTTCCGATCCGACCATTGTAATTTTCAAGACGCCACTGCTTGGAGAGCCCAACAGGCGGATGAGCAGCGGGTTTGGTTTGGGTCGTAATCGTGCGGAGACTTACGGGATTTTGCTTGAGGGGAACGTCGTTTCCAATCAGGCCGCGTTTACCGTAAACGCTCCCGGCAGTTCTTCGGCCAATGTTGTGATTTACGATCACATGGGTAACGTTGTATTTACGCGGTCCGGCGTTGGGCGTGATGAGAGGGTTGTTTGGAATATGTCCGCGGCCACGAGGCGCGGCACATATTTGATAGTCGCCACGGCGAGGGACGGAAGCGGGAAACTTCACAGATATTCAGCGCGTTTGGGCGTTGGGAGGTAGATTTATAAATGAAAAAATTATTGATTTTAGCTATTATCGGCATGTTCGGGGTTGCCGGTTTATCGGCAAACACCGGCGCCGAACGCCCATACCAGGGCGCGGGCGCCGAACAGCGTCCATACCAGGGCGCGGGCGCCGAACAGCGTCCATATCAGGGCGCGGGCGCCGAACAGCGTCCATACCAGGGCGCGGGCGCCGAACAGCGTCCATACCAGGGCACGGACGCCGAACAGCGTCCATAGCACGGCGCGGCCGCCGAACAACCTCAAGATCACGCCGCCGGCGCCGAGCGACCGTAAGAGGG
>JAITUP010000235.1 GCA_031286265.1 Chitinispirillales bacterium
CAATGTGTTACGCAAAATTAGGCAAGGTAGATTTAGGTTGTCCATGAAAATACATAACGTCTTGTAAATCAATGAGTTATCCAAATAGACTACCTAACTTTTGCGGAGTTAGGGTTTAAGACCGCCCCAAAACAACATTCTGAAAAATATTTTCAGGTGGAACCACTATAAATTCTAAAATCGATATTCGGGAAAATATCGTTATGCGATTCGAGTAGCGCTATGAAACTTTCATCGAGATTATGGCCTTTCAGTTGATCGTATAAGCTTAAAAAACTGGCGACGTGCTCCTTGAATCTGCGGGTGGCGTATTCTACCGTGGTGCCGGTTTTCATTATGAACGCCCAGTCGCTGGATTGAGCCAATAAGAGCTCTCTGGCTATTTGGTTTAGCGCGCGCGTCTCGAGGGCGTTTGAAGTGTGATAGTATTCCCCGGCGCATTCCACCATGCGGTCTTCTAATCTGTGCAGATGAGGATACATCCACTCGTTTGTCTCGTTTAGCCATATATGCGAATATCCGCCGTCGCCCCAGCTTGAGAACGCGGGGGTGCAGATATGGGATGAAGGATGGCGGTCTAAATATTCAGACGGTGTTGTCAGGTGGAACGTGTTTTGTTTCTGCGCGCATTTGCGAATCAGAAAGTTCAGCCACTCGGGGCCCTCATACCACCAGTGGCCGAAGAGTTCGGCATCGTACGGAGCGACGATAATCGGCGGCCTGTCCATTGATGCCGATAAATTTTTTATCTGGGCTTCCCGCTTGTAAACAAAATCGGATGCGTGTACAGACGCCCTGCGCAGCGCGTTTTCCCTGTTGTAAAGTTGCTTTGCCGGGTCGTGTTTGTTTGTGACGCGATGATATTTTATGCCGGTGTTGATGCGTATTCCAGCGGGATCGATATACGGAGCGATGTAGCGCATGTCGAGGTCGTGGCCGATGTCTTTGTAGAACTCGCGATAGTGCGGATCACCGGGATAGCCTTCGTCCGCGCTCCACACGGAACGCGAGCTCTCGGCGTCTCTTGCGAACGCGGACACGTTGTGCGCGTCTCTGAACTTGACGGGCGCGAATACACCGGACGCGGGAGGATAATCGGCGTTTAGCAAACCGTGGCTCTCCATGAAAGTATAGCGTATACCGCATTTGTCGAGTATGTTTTCAAGGCCCTGATAGTAGCCGCACTCGGGTAGCCAGATGCCTCTTGGCTTTTGGCCGAAGCGGTCAATATACGACTGCACGGCGATTTCAATCTGCGCGCGCACGGCGTTGGCGTTGTCGCGCATATTGGGCAAGTATCCGTGGGTGGCCGCACAGGTTACGATTTCCAACACACCCGCGTCTTGCAGTTTTTTGAAGCCCGCGACAAGGCCGCGTTCGTATTTTTCTTCAAAAATGTGTTTACAAAGAGAGAATCGCTCTAAGTATGCGTACGCGGTACGGTTCATCGTACGATTATATCTCGTGCGCCTGATTTCATTTTCGGCGAGCTCGATTAATCGATCGATGTGATTGACGTATCGATCCTGCAATAGCTTGTTGTCGAGCATGGCGCATAGTGTTGGTGAGAGGGACATCGTTATTTTGAACGGTATGCCGTCGTCGATCAGGTTGCTAAAATATGCCAATAGCGGGATGTAGGTTTCCGTTATCGCTTCGTATAGCCAGTTTTCTTCCATCGTGTAATATTTTTCCGGATGTCGGATGTATGGGAGATGGGCATGCAGGGCAATGCACAGGTAGCCGGCAGGTGTCGTCATTGTGTTTTTCCGATGTTGCTGTTGGCGTTGTTGTTATAGAATATGCCTGAGCTCGGCACAGGTATCGCAAGTATGGCCTCATGCTTTGGTGAAGACCGCGACACTGTCGCCGCGAGCGGAGCGAAGTCGGTCTGCGCCGAGATAAACAAGTCGTCTCGCTCCGATTGCGATGATGGCGACGTCTCTTGCCGTTGCCCAAAGTCAATCGCGAAATTTTGTACGGGCGCCTCCGGCTGTTTCGGCGCGTCTTGCTGCCATGCCCGCGTTTCGGGTGGCCGCGGATCGTTTCCATGATGTCTGTCAGGCGCGGGCGGCATCACCACTTCCGGCGGCGACGGCCTTGTTTCCGGTATCGGCCACGGCTGCGGATCCGGCGTCGATTGCCGCGTGCTCACTCGCTCATGTATCCAAGCGGCCTTATCATGGTCGGCGTGGATATTCCCCCAGTTGGGAATACCGCTGTCGGCCGCTTTTTCTTTTGGTACTTCCCAGTAGACAAACGTATTTTGTGGATCCTTTGGGATTGTGCGTATGTATGTATCGTTATATTTTTTGGGGATGTCGGTGTTCAAAGAGTATGCCGGGATGTTTGTTATCACAGTTTTTTCACGCTTCGGCTTTACGCCGGTAATGTTATATGACGGCACGAGGAGCTTGTTCCGCAAGACTAAGTTGAGAGCACGTTTTTTTTTATTTGCAAAGGCCATAGAAAAACCTTTTTAAAATCTCTAAAGTCTTTAAAGGCAAAACCTTTAAAATCAACGTCTTTAAAGTCAAAGTCAAAACATATTTTAAGGGGGGAAGTCTCCCCCTCGCTACAGACAACGGGCGAAAAACACCGCCCGTTGTCTTCCGCTACCCCCTCTGCGGGGGCTACGCGCCCCCGCAACGCCCCCCGCGCGTCCTAAAACCTGAGAGACGCGATAAATCGCGTCTCTACCCTAAAACCCGTATCCTAAAACCGACCGTGTTTATCGCGGCGAAGCCAATTACGGAGGATAACGTCCGTAACCCCTAGCAAACCAATGCCAAAAACGCCCGAATGAACATCGGCCTTACCGCTCAAACGAGCCTTTGTTGTCCCTAACATTACGGAGCGGCATCAGGGGGATAGGCGACACATTTTAAAAAAAGGTTTAAAAAAATGCACCCCCACTCCCCCCACAACTCAACCCCCAATCAAATATCTCCTCTGTGAAACCAGCTACGCCCCCCATTTATCCCTAATTGAATCTTGAATATGTTCTCGGAATATTTAGACAATTGTGTATCAATCCTCTGGCCAAAGCTTAGAACTACATCGATCAACCCGCCGTCGTTGGCTATGGGTAGCCCGGTTCCAAGGTATAGCGCATATTCGTGGGCGCTTGTGCCGGGCAGGGAGGTGTAGCGCAGACCCGTGCTATAGTGTATCTTCTCTACATACGTTGAGCTGAGGAGGTTCGCCGCCGGGATAAAGCGGGCTCCGGCCGATATGCCGAGAGTCGTGCTACGCAAATCGCGGCTGTCGAAATGAGTGTCCGCGTCATCCCACAAACCCCATAACGTCATGTACGCGTCTGCCGCGAAGAGCCAGCGGTCGTCCGGCTTGTAGGCCGCGCCTATGTTGAAAGATGATGGCAAGGAAGAAGAAAAGACGCTTTCCTCCTGCACGTCCCAGGAAAACTGCGTTGAAGCGTAGGTGTTGTCTCTGTAACTGCGCATAAACATCTCTGTGCCGTTATCTTTCCCGTGAAAAATACCTGCCGCAGCGACACCGAGCATAACCCTTTCATGAACCGGTATTTGCATACCCAAACGAATGCCGCCGGCCGATAAACTCGTGACCGTGTTTTCGCCGATGGTCATTTGGTTTATCATCCGCTCATCGCTAAATCTTGTTACGAAAATGTCACGCGAATCGCTGTTGAAGAAGAGATGTTCATAAAGAATCCCTACCCCAAAGCCGCTACGGAAACGGTACGCCCAACCGGCCTGCCACGCGGTAACCCCGCCTGTTCTGTGCAACGTAATAATATCGGTTTTGTATCCGTCAATAGTGGTGTCTGGGCCGAAGTTGAGGTTGGCGTTGTATTGCTGTTGCATGGAAAACGCGGCGTTCCCGGCTCTGCCAAAGGGAATGATGAGCGACATCAACTGGGGCGAGTAACCGTGAATCCAGCTTGAGCCGCCGTCGCCGGATATGTTTGTCAGGTCGAAAGAAACCATCGCCGAAAACGCGGCACGGCTGCCGATGGCCGCGTTGGCCGGGTTGAGACATATACCCATTTGCTCCTCGGCTACCGCCGCGCCGCCGCCGCCCAAAGCCGCGGCCGAACCGGTTACGGCAAGGTCGGGTATCCCAAACGGATACCGAGAACCGAGCGGCGATTGCTGAGCGCTCACCGCCATGTAAAAAATCAGTGCTGCCAAAACGCTTTTTTTCATATTTTCGCGTTACTTTCCCTTATTGTAAAGATGGAATGTGAAGTATCGTTTCTAATTTCGACGGCTTTTCCCACAATATCGTACTATTTTCCGAGGTGGGACGCAAATAGACGTATATGTGCGGTCCGGCGGTACCTTGACTGTGATTGTTGAGAGCCCTCACCATAAGCGGCCTGATTGAGTGCGGGTCAAACGGCGCCGGGTGCGCGTCCGTCGGCCTTGCCAACGCAGGCTCCGGCGTACCCCAATCGTTGAATATGCTTTGCAGGACGGCCGCGGTATCGGCCCCGTTGGCCGCGTCGGCAAAACGCTCGTCGCCATCGGTAAAAAACAGCGCCTTATACCTGTTAACGTTTGAAGAATCGGTAACCCCATCGTTCCAGTTCGCTTCAATAGCAATCACCGCGCTTGCAAGATCGTTACCGCTGCCCCCAAAGTCAGGCGTGTCCATGATTTTAGCCAAATCAACCCTGAACACCGCGGTGCGCTTGGTATACCATGACGAATAGGGTTCGGCGGCGCGCGTGCCGACCATATCGCTATTCTCAAAAGTCGTGAAACGGGTGCGCGCCGCCTGTATCGTTACGGTAGTGTCGCTGCCCTCGGCCACCATATACGGATTACTCACCTTCCGCAAAACCCCGTCGTAATCGACAATGCAGAAAGCAAGGCCAAATCCGCCTAAACTATCCAAATCCCTATCCATGAATATCGCCCTGCGCAGCGGTATCGGGATTACCGCGCCGCTGTCGGTGCCCAAATCGAGGGCGTCGAGCTCAATATCATCCAACTTGGCCCCCCTGTTTACCGGCGCCGCCGAATCCGCCACATCAAATATTTCGCATAAGTAAATCGGCACTACGGGCACCGGCATGTCGGGCACGTCCGGGTCGGACGACCTGTGGTCAAGGTTATCAGCCACTCGGAAATAAAGGGTCGCCGCGCTCAGTTCGTTATCGTCGGGTTCGGCGTCGTCGTCCGGCTCACCGCCCTCCCTGTACAGGGCCGCCGCCAAAAAAGCCGCCGTCACCCCGAACTGCGCGTGGGCGGCAAGGGTATCGCCGTCCCTGTTCACCCCCATCATCAGGTATCCTGCTTGAATATGCGTACTGAACCCCGGATTGCGGTTCCGCGGCAGGCTGAAAGCCAAATCCACATCGTCCGAATCCAAATTTACGCTAACAAACACCCGCTGCGCGTCCTCAAGCAGCGATTCAACGGAAGCGGCGTCGCCGCCTGCTCCGGTAATCACATCGGAACGCTCGCAAAACAAAAGCAGTAAGGGTAACAAGCCATATATGCCGACCAAAAGCCAGCGTGGTGTCAATTTTTTTTCCGGCATTTTCCCAAATAATCCTTTCGTTGCCATGATTTCACGGTTTAGTTCGGTATCACAATGTACCATGAATATAAATAATGCCCGCCGAATAAAGTCAAAGTCTTTAAAGTCAAAAGATATTTTAACCTAAATTGTCTATTTAGAGAGGGGTTAGGGTGTTTTTTAAAACCTTTTTTAAAAAAGGTCCGCCTCACCTCCTGACACCGCTCCGTAAAGTTTGGGACAACAAAGGTTCGTTTGAACGGAGAGGGCGATGTTCATTCTCGCATCCCGATCACCCCCTTCCAAAGGTGGGGAACTTGTTTATCTCGGCGCAAGCCAATTAACGTCAAAACCGCATTGTTTTTGACTTTAGGATTTTTACCCCGATAGTATGCCCACATGTCCCCCGTAAGCGGTCGCCGCTTATGGGGGACCGCAGGGGGCCTTATGTATCGGGGCGTTACGGGGCAGAGCCCCGTCACCAAAAGATTTTAAAAAGCTTTTAAAGATTTTGACTTTGATTTTGATGTTCCAAGCCAATAGATCGCCTCGCTTCGCTCGCGATGACGGGCTTTTGGCATACTTTTACTAAAACATCAGCCTAATGGACAATCTGGGTTAAAACCAAATTGAAGCTTCCACAACGTTCTGAAACCTTGAAATCGATTTGTTTGAGTTCAATGCCAGAATGAACATCGCCCCCTCCATTCATACGACCCTTTGTTGTCCTTAACTCTACGGAGCGGTGTCAGGGGGTGAGGCGACACATTTTAAAAAAACAGGTTTTAAAAATTAAGATTTTAATTTTCACCGCCATATCTTATATTGTAAGATACTCGACATAAACCCAAAACCTCAGGAACTTAATTGATGATAAACGCAAATACGCTCACCGCCCCCGTTGAACATAAAATTCTCGTCGTCGACGACGACGAGTCCATCTGCGAGCTTTTAAAGACGTTTCTTTCCGATCACTACGACGTGACGACCGCCATAAGCGGCACTGAGGCGATGAAGCTCATAGACGAAAACGATTTCGATCTCATCGTTACCGACCTCATACTCCCGGATATGCTCCCGAGCGGAACCGGTATAGACATCCTCGCGCACGCGAAGGCGCGTGACGAGTTTGTAGAAGTGCTGATGATTACCGGGCACGGCTCGGTCGACACCGCCGCGGAAGCGATAAACGGCGGCGTGGGTTCATATATGCTAAAACCGTTTTCCATGCAGGAAATGCGCGCCCGCGTAGAAAAAATGATCGCGTCGCGCATGTTCCACCTGAAAAGCCTGCAACT
>JAITUP010000245.1 GCA_031286265.1 Chitinispirillales bacterium
TAAAATCTTTTGGGGACGGGGCTCTGCCCCGTAACGCCCCGATACATAAGGCCCCCTGCGGTCCCCCATAAGCGGCGACCGCTTACGGGGGACACGTGGGCATACTATCGGGGTAAAAACCCTAAAGTCAAAACAAACCACCTATGTAAGAATGAACATCGCCCTATCCGTTGATACGAGCCTTTGTTGTCCCGAACTTTACGGAGTGGTATCGGGGGAATAGGCGACACATTTTAAAAAAACAGGTTTTTAAAAAATAGTTTTTAAAATTAAAAAAAAGCTATGGGGCGGTAGTGGGCTTTCTTAATTTTAATCGAAAAGCAAGAGATTTATTTTTATGGCGTAATGTATATTATCAATATGGAACCAAGGTGCCTCTTTTTTTTGATAACCTTAGCTACGCTTCTCGCCCCGTTTGAGCTGTGCGCGACGGAGCAAATTCCAGATGTAATTATATACAATGGCAAGCAATATTCATCACCTTTTTTTTTATGGTCTTATTTCCAAAGAGAGGCGGATGGCGAGGGGCGCTCAATGGCGCCTGAGAAATGGGCATGGATATATCAGGAAGCACAGATGAATACAGCGCTATGGAGAGGACATATCGCAACATATGAGATAGTTGATAATGAATTAGTGTTAAAAGACATTATCCAATACCGCGATAACGTCAGAGGACGTAGCGCAATCAACATATTAGACAGATTTCTTTCCACCGCCGGAGTCACCGGCTCGGCATTTAAAATAGATTGGTTCACCGGATCGTTTGTCTTAGACGGCGGACAGCGGATTCATAGAAGCATCATACATGAATATCATGTGCGGCTTGAATTTGAAAACGGAATGCTTATCCAAGAGACTCGAATGAATTCCATAGAATATGTACATTTTTTGAAAGAACGGCTGAAAAGGGAGATGGAAGAGCTGTCGAATCTGCCCGACTTGACACTTGCCGGAAGATCCACAAGGAGCTTCGAGTGGGAATTAGAAAATCTAAAATGGAAATTAGAAAATCTCGAAGAAACAGAAGAGATGTTGAATTGGGAACCACCTCCGCCGGGCAATCGGAGTCAGTTTAATCCCGCCGTAAAATATTCCTTCTTTACCGATCCCCGCGACGGTCAAATGTATCGTACCGTTAGGATCGGTAATTTTAGGTGGATGGCTGAAAATTTGAACTTTGAAACCGGTAATTCGTGGTGCTGCTATTATCGTAGCAATAATTCACCTTTCGGTAGTTTTACGTGGATGGTGGAAAATTTGATTTTTGAAAACGATAATTGCAACAGCGATTCTCCTTGCGAACAACGATACGGCAGACTCTATGATTGGAATACCGCTATGGAGGCCTGCCCTCCCGGTTGGCGCTTGCCAAGCTGTGAGGAGTGGGACGATTTGGCTAATCATTCCGGCGGCGAAAGAGTAGCCGGCAGAGCGCTTAAATCAAATACCGGTTGGGGTAATAGCGACACTACATTTTGGGGCGGCACCAACGATTACGGTTGGTCGGCAATGCCCGGCGGCCGGCGCGTTAATACCGGTGCATTTTACGACGGCGGCAAGTCCGGCTATTGGTGGACATCAACAACTACAACGGCAGATGAAAACAAGGCGCATAGCCGAGAGATAGATGCTTTCTTCCACAGAGGATTGACTGATCACCGCCAAAGAAAACAATACGGCTATTCTATCCGCTGTATCCGCGATTAGCCGTTAACGCAAACTTGCTTACGTGTCACTGTAAAAAAACACCGTTTTCAAGTGAAACTACTATACATATAGACAAACCTGATTTTTGTGATTTTTTGATTATGATGAAATACCAGTAACGGACGGTAGGTATCTATTATATTATATGCATCAGAGAAAGGAGATTCACAAATGAAAGAATTGCCGACTGGTTTGCAGGTGTTCGAGAAAATCCGTGCTTCGGGCGCCATATATGTCGATAAGACGGATATGATCCATAAAATCGTATCATCCGCCAAAATGCAGTATTTCATCTCCCGTCCGCGCCGCTTCGGCAAGACACTCCTATGCTGGACGCTCAACGCGCTGTTTAGCGGGAAGCGGGAGCTGTTTGAGGGGCTGGCTATCTCAAAGACCGACTGGGCTTGGGAGACTTATCCGATCATACATCTCGACATGAGCAAAGTGGAAACGGCTTACGGTGTGGAGAGATTGGAAAAATCAATAATCAGCCAATTGAAGCTCATTGCGCGTACGCATGGATCGGATATCAGCGAAGAGGCATCACCCGGAGACATGCTGACCAAAATAATCATCGATACCTTCCAAAAAAACGGCAAGCCCGTAGTTGTAATTATTGACGAATACGACAAACCATTTTTGGATTTTTTCACCAAACCGGAAATTGCTAAGGATGTCCGCGAAATCATGAGAGGGTGCTACTCTCAACTCAAATCAAATGAGCCATATATAAGGTTTTTGTTTATGACAGGTATTTCCAAATTTACCAAAGCCGGAGTTTTTTCGACGCTCAACAACCTCAACGACCTTTCGCTCGACAGTAAATTCGGAGCGCTTTTAGGCTATACCGAAAATGAGCTTGCGGAGTATTTTGCCGAACATCTTGAAGCCGGAGCGGATCGGTTAAAAATATCGATTGACGAACTTGTCGACAGGCTAAGGCGTCATTACAACGGTTTTTGTTTTGATGGGATTCAAAGGGTGTATTGTCCATTTTCCATACTTAGTTTTTTTGGTGATTTTCGTCTTTTGAATTATTGGATAGACAGCGGCAGCCCGCGGATAATAGCCGATTATATGAAAAATAGGAGCCTTACGGTTGAGCAGTTCAGGAATATGAGAGTTACAATCGATTTTGCGTTCAGTCCCGGGGAAATTGAAAACTCACCGCCGGAAAGTTTCTTTTACCAAGCCGGTTATCTGACGCTTAGAGACGGCGGCGAAAATTTTTATTTGCTCGACTATCCTAATAATGAAGTACTCGAATCCATGTCGGAATTAGTCTACAAAAACATGATAAACCACGGCGGCGATTTCGTCGACCTGCGTACCCCGCTACTAGACGCGCTGTGCGACCATGATTGCGAACTTTTGATAGAAACGTTTAACCGTCTTTTGGCAGGTATCCCTTACGACGACTATGCCAACGCGGCCAAACAGGGATTACGGCGGTCTAAACAAAAAACAACAACGCTAGAATGGCTCTACCGCTCCACCATCCTCGCGTTTCTGCGCGGATGCGGCGTTCTCACGTTCGGTGAAATGCACGGTAGCCACGGACGCTCGGATTTGCTGGTAATTTTTAACGGCATACCATGGATAATCGAAATCAAAATCACCCGCGATAATGATTGCGCGGCCAAGGCACAGGAAGCGATGGCGCAGATCAACGGCAGGCAATACGACGGGCCATACGCAAACGCGAAGAAATTGGCGATAGCGATCGATGAAGAGAAGAGGGAGATTGGGGAATGGATAGCGGAATAGGTTGGCTTTCACTCCTGCCTCGACCAGACGCCGTTACGCAAAATATAGGTTCCCGCCGCTTTGCCGGCGGAATTGTAAGCGGCGTCGAAGGATTTATCAAATGCTGCGAAATTCTGGGGTATGGGTAAGTCAACATTTGCACCAATGGTAATGCTGGTCAGTTGGTTATTAGAAAAGGCCGACGATCTAATCGTAGTCACACTGCTTGGAATAGTAACACAGGTCAGCTGATTTCGAGCAAACGCAAAAATCCCGATCGTAGTCACGCCATTGGGAATGGTAACGCTGGTCAGTCGGTTTTGAGAAAACGCGCTTTCGCCAATCGTAGTCACGCTATTGGGGATGACAACACTGGTCAGTTGGTTACGATGAAAAGCACGTTCTCCAATCTCAGTCACACTACTCGGAATGATAACGCTGGTCAGTTGGTTTCTATAAAATGCCGCCGTTCCAATCGTAGTCACGCTGTTGGGAATGACAACACTGGTCAGTTGGTTTCCAGAAAATGCACTAACTATCATCGTTAAAGACATCCGAACTATCTTACCCCTTATACCCGTAACCGGCAATCCCTGCAATGTTGGGGGAATACGGACATCTAACCTTTCCCCCACATATCCTGTAATCGTCACCGGCCGCGATTTCAAATTCAAAGTCCGCTTCATCGTTATAGATATCTGCTTGCTCTTCCACCGCTTCCGCTTTTTGTATCCGCTCGACATCTGCAATTTGCTCCGGCTCTACGGCCCCAACCCCTAAAATCACCGTCAGCGCCGCCGCGATGATCCAAACTGAAACGTTTTTAAATCTGTCCATAGTTGAAGTCCTAATCTAATGGGTCGAATTGTGGATAAAGTATCATCAACAGTAATATACATCCCGAACGAACCTGATTTTTGTGATTTTTTGATTATGATGAAATATTGGCGGCGAACGATAGGCGTATATTATATTTATTAAGTATTCAGAAAAAAAGGGATCTCACAAATGAAACAATTACCGACTGGTTTGCAGGTGTTCGAGTACATTCGTACTTCGGGTGCCGTATATGTCGATAAGACGGATATGATTTACAAAATTGTATCCGAGCCTAGAAAGCAATTTTTCATCTCCCGCCCGCGCCGTTTTGGTAAAACGCTTATGTGCTGGACGCTCAACGCGCTGTTTAGCGGGAAACGGGAGCTGTTTGAGGGGCTGGCTATCTCAAAGACCGACTGGGCGTGGGAGAAATATCCCGTTATCCACTTGGACATGAGCAAGGTGGAGACGGATTGCGGCATTGACGGCGTTAGGGAAACGCTGACTCGTCAACTTAAAAAGGTCGCGGCCGGGTTTGAGTTAGACACCGGCGGGCTAACGACGCCGGGAAGCATATTGGATGAGATAATCGTTGAAACCTCCAAAAAACACGGCAAGCCCGTGGTTGTGATTATCGACGAGTACGACAGCCCTTTCGTGGAATTCTTCAACAAACCGGCTATGGCGGAGGAGATACGCGGCATTATGAGAGGGTGCTATTCCCAATTGAAAGCAAATGAATCACATTTGAGATTTTTGTTTTTGACAGGAATTTCCAAATTCACCAAGACCGGTGTTTTCTCAAAGCTGAACAATTTAAACGATCTCTCAATGGACGAAAGTTTCGGCACGATGCTTGGATACACCGAAGAAGAACTTCACGGGTATTTCAGCGAACACCTTGAAGTCGTTGCTAAGAAATGGAACATGGCGGTTGACGAGCTTTCCGACAAGATTAAATATTATTACAACGGTTTTTGTTTTGACGGCATTCATAAAATGTATAACCCGTTTTCGATGCTTAACTTTTTGCATAGCGGTGAGTTTGATAACTACTGGATGGAGAGCGGAAGTACGAAAATGATTGCCGATTACATGAAAGAGAGGCGTCTCACGGTTGAGCAGTTTCGCGGGATGTTCGTTTCGAGAGATTTTGTGCGCGACCCAGGCGAGATTGAAACTACGCCGGCAGAGGGTTTTCTGTATCAGGCCGGTTACCTGACACTACGGGAAAAAGTTGACCGCGATTACCTGCTCGACTACCCCAACACCGAAGTGCTGAACTCCATGTCGCGATTAGTCGCGTCGAACATGATACGAAGCGGCGGCGGTGAATTCATGGACTTTCGTACCCCGCTGATTAAAGCGCTTTCAAGCCAGAATAGTGAAGCCTTAGTAGAAATATTCAACCGCCTATTAGCCGGCATTCCATACGATGACTATGTTAACGCGGCAAAGCAGGCGATAGGATTTGGTGGGAAAATAACAACGCAAGAATGGCTCTACCGCTCCACCATCCTCGCGTTTCTGCGCGGGTGCGGCGTATTGACATTCGGTGAAATGCACAGCAGTTTGGGACGTACAGACTTGCTGCTGATTTACAACAACATACCATGGATAATCGAAATCAAAATCGCCCGCGATAATGATTGTGCTGTTAAGGCACAAGAGGCAATGGCACAGATCAACGGCAGGCAATACGACGGGCCATACGCAAACGCGAAGAAATTGGCGATAGCGATTGACGAAGGGAAGAGGGAAATTGGGGAGTGGATATTGGAGTAATGTATATTAATGATAAGAAACCAAGCCGCCTCCTTTTTTTGATAACCTTACGGCTGCCCTATCCGTTGCGTCCGCGATTAGTCGTTAACGTAAACGGTAATGCCCCGTAATGGGATGAGAAAAAAGGCGGTCTTCTTCTTTGGCGCCTGAGCCGATATTGTGGATGATGAGCGGAATGCCGTCCGCTGTTTTTCTGTCGCTCACTATCATAATATGGGGAAGGTTGCCTGGCAGCATACTGGCCACAATATCGCCGGGCAGATAATTTTCCGGATTGTTCGTGACCCTGATCGAAAACCCACGGCGCTCAAAATACTTTTTGAGGTTGGGCACGCGGCGGTGATCGATGTTCCGGTCGGGCCTTGTGTGCCCCCAGTTATTGGGATACGCGGAAAACGCGGCGGCCATATCCCTATGGACAAGCTGTTGCAAATCCATGTTGAGCGCCGTGCGCAGAGCGCGGACAATCACATCCGTGCAAACCCCTCTTTCGATAGGCACGTCGCCCATTGGATATTCAAGGCGTACATAAGCCCCGTCGTAAATTGTAGTTTGTCCAATCTGCGCCCGCGCGGCCGCCACAATGGACATTCCCATCTCCTGAGTCTCAGGCAACGGCGTAGCGTTAACTTTTTCACAAACACCCGCCACAAAAAACAATGTAATTGTCGCAAGGGTGCTGATAATGAGGGGTTTTTGTCGTGTTTTTTGCATAATAAACCCAAGTTTTCCTTTAGGATACTTTTTTAAAATCTTTTTTTAAAAGGTCCGCCTCACCCCCTGACGCCGCTCCGTAAAGTTTGGGACAACAAAGGCTCATCTGAACGGAAAGGGCGATGTTCATTCTTACGTGGGTTGTTTTTGATTTTAGCATTTTTACCCCGATAGTATGCCCACATGTCCCCCGTAAGCGGTCGCCGCTTATGGGGGACCGCAGGGGGGCTAATGTATCGGGGCGTTACGGGGCAGAGCCCCGTC
>JAITUP010000005.1 GCA_031286265.1 Chitinispirillales bacterium
GCGTAATTCGGTTTTAAAATGGGGGCGTTACGGGGGCGGAGCCCCTGTCACCAAAAGGTTTAAAAGATTTTGACTTTAATGTTTTGAAGTTGATTTTAACGTTGAAATCAATTACCGCCCGGCGACACATTTTAAAAAAAAGGTTTTAAAAAAAACATCCTAATCCTAACAGACAATTCGGGCTAATCTTTGCCACTTGCGTTTCCCTATAACATTATACTATATTGACACTACATACAGATACATCAATTCAACGATGCCTATCACTTTTGCAAAATAGTAAAATAGTAAGAAAGGAAAAAAATGAAGTTTAAGAACACCGCGGTACTTTTGATTTTGTGTGACGACAAAGACGGTATCGTTGCCGATGTAACGACTTTGCTTGCGCGGCTTGGGGCGAATATTGTTTATCTTGACCAGCATACGGACAGACAAAATATGAAGTTTTTTATGCGGGTAGAGTGGGACCTCGAAAAATTTTCGGTGGGGCTCGACGATTTCAAAACGATTTTCACGCATGATTCCGCCAAGAAATACAACATGTCCTGGGAACTTCACAGATCGGAAGATCGGCAGAAGATGGCGATATTCGTCTCGAAATACGCGCATTGTTTTTTTGATATCATCTCCCGCTGGAAGACCAAAGAATTTGAGGTCGATATCCCGCTTGTGATAAGCAATCACGAAGATTTGCGGGAAGAGGCCGGGCGATTTGGGATTCCATATTACCACATCCCGATCACAAAGGAAAATCGTAGCGAGCAGACCCAAGAGCAAATTGAGCTTTTGCAAAAGCATAATGTTGATTTTGTCGTTTTGGCGCGGTACATGCAAATCATCCCGCCGGAAATGATCGCGATTTACAAAAACCGCATTATCAATATTCACCACTCGTTTTTACCCGGATTTCCGGGGGCGAAGCCGTATCATCAGGCATTTGAGCGTGGCGTGAAAATCATTGGGGCGACGGGGCATTATGTAACCGAAGAGCTTGACGCCGGTCCGATTATCGAGCAAGCCGTTCAGCGCGTCAGCCACAAACATTCTGTGGAAGACCTGATCGCAACCGGTCAGGATATTGAGCGGCGAGTTTTGGCGAGAGCGGTGAAAGCGCACATTGAGCGGAGAATACTAACGGATAATAATCGCACGGTTGTGTTTTCGTAAAATCGGGCGAGGGTTTTCCCCGCCCGATTTCTTCATCAACAATTAAAACTCCATCAATTCATCATCGTCTAGCGGAATAATGTCTTCCGACGATTTCACAGCGGCCTTTATGGTTTTGGTGGTTGGGCCTGCCGGCGCCACCGCCACGCTTCTTTGGTCGGTTATGGCCGCCATTTTCTGCGTACCGATCGGTTTTGGCGCGGGCTTGATGGGCAGTTTTAGCATCCTGCCACCGCCGCCGCTTGCCGCCGCGGATATTGTGAAACTGCGAACCATGTTTGTGAGTTCCGCCGCCTGGCTGCTCAGTTCTTCCGCCGCGCTTGCCGATTCCTCGGAGTTGGCCGCGTTTTGCTGAGTGACTTGGTTCATTTGGGCGACGGCCGTGTTGATTTGTTCGACACCCTGAGCCTGTTCGTTCGACGCCGCCGCAATTTCGGCTATCAGGTCTTGAACCTTGGTTGATCGCTCAACCGCTTTTTCAAGCGCGTTTGCGACGTCTTCTGTGATTTTCACGCCGCTATCGGCGTTTTTCACGGAGTCTTCGATAATATCTGTCGTGTTTTTGGCTGCTTCCGCGCTACGCATCGCGAGGTTGCGGACTTCTTCGGCGACAACGGCAAAGCCCTTGCCCGCTTCGCCGGCCCGCGCCGCTTCAACGGCCGCGTTGAGCGCCAAAAGGTTAGTCTGGAATGCGATATCGTCGATAGTTTTAATGATTTTGGCCGTATTATCAGAAGCGGTTTTGATTTGCTTGATAGCCTCGCCCATGCGCGCCATCGCCTCGTTGGCGTCGCCTATTGAGGCGCTGGTTTCTGTCACTAAAATCTTTGCCTGAGTGGAGTTGTCCGCGTTTTGTTTTGTCATGGAGGACATTTCCTCGAGGCTCGACGAGATTTCCTCAAGCGAGCTTGCCTGCTCGTTCGCTCCTTCGGCGAGAGACTGCGCGCCGCTGGAAATTTCTGTGCTTGCGCTTGATACCTGAGCGACGGCTTCATCGACCTGATGTATGGCATCGTCCAAGTTTGAGACGAGGAGGTTGATATTATCTTTCATTTTTGCGTATTCGCCCCTATATTCCCTCTGCACGCGGGCCGTGAGGTCTTTCCCGGCCGCGGACTGTAGCGCCTTACCGCCGTCGTCTATTATAAGTCCGCGCAGCGCGCTTATGGTTTCGATAAGGGCTGGGATGACTTCATCCTGATTGTCATGCGGGGTGATGTTGGCGCTCAAGTCGCCGTTGGATATTTGTTTCATTGTTTTCACAACGACGTTTTGCAACTCATTGGCAAACGTGTCCATCGTTTTGGCCATGATGCCGATTTCATCCTCCCGCGTCATTCTGAGTCTCGTGTTGAGGTGGCCGTTTTTCAGGTCGTCTATCATCATGGCGGCCTTGGCAAGCGGTTTGCTTATGCTTTGCGACAGGAAAAAACCGATCAATATGCCGAGGATAAGGCCGCAAAAAATTATGACGAGGAGCATGTTGCGCATGTTAGCGTACGCGGTGTGCGTTCCGTCGTTTATGTCCGAGGCTACTTCGTCAAAAGCTTTCGCGATCTCGATGGCGGCTCCTTCAAGTATGTCTTCATCCGCCCTCAAGTCTCTTAGCATGATGAGGAGAGAATCGGGAATTTCCACATTCACCCTTCTCATGAAGTCTACGACTCTGTCGCCCTTTTCCGCATACATTTTGAAATGAGCGTCGCCCCCTTTAAGCAGGGCCCTGGTTTCATCTCTTGTGGCCATATTGCTCAGTTTTTCCGACAACTCACCAACTTGTTTGATGGCGTCGTCAATCGTCTTCTGGTGAGTATTCAACGATGCGTGGTCGTTGAATATCACCATATTCCGATAAGAACGGGCTATGTGCATTATAGCGAGTTCTATATCGCTGGCAGCGCTTACCCCGCCAAGGCCGCCGTCATAAAGCCGGGTTACAGCCTGATCCATTTTGGCGGCGCTGTTGATACCGATAACGCCGACCACGACGGATATCGCGGCTACCGCAACGAAACCGACGATAAGCTTCACACTGATTTTCACATTGTTGATTGCTCCAAACATTACTACCTCCCCTTTCGTTGAACCGATCCGACTACCGCCTGTGACTCATCGCCCGACCGATCCCTCGTATTACATATTATGGTTTCTGTTAATAATCACTATCCTGTCAAAATCGCAAAACCGTTGCGCACGGTACACAAGCGCCGGACGGCCGTTTTGCCATAGCGTCATGGCATCAACGCCCAAGCGCCCGTTCCCTAATCGTCATCGCCTCTGCGGTCTCCCTGCCTTCTTTCTTCATCTGCCGCTTCCGCTTTCTGCCGCCTGTCGCTCTGTCTCAGGTTAATACCCCCAAGATCCGACGGCGACAGCACTTTCTCTATATTGAGCAGAATTTTGACCGAGCCCTTGGCTTTCGCCATACCGAGGATAAACGCGGTATCGACGCTCGATCCGAACGCGGGCGCGTCCTCAATCTCTTCGCCCAGTATATCGAGTACCTCCGACACCGAGTCGACGATTATCCCGACCTGGATTGTTCCGCCCGTACTGCCCTGCACGTCGACGACGATGGTACAGGTCTGATCGGTGTCGTCGGTAACGTCCAATTCGAACTTTTGGCGCAGGTCGATAACCGGTATAACCTTGCCGCGCAGGTTTATAACGCCGCGCACAAACACGGGAGTCCGCGGCAGGCTCGTTATGGGCAGAAGCCCGATAATCTCCCTCACTTTCAAGATTTCAAGCCCATAAACCTCGTCGGCCAACTTGAAAGTGAGATACTTCCCGGCTAAGTCGACTGCTTTTCTTTCGGCAACTTCCGTCATAGCGACTCCTTTTTGAGCACGCCGCATTTTTTGCACACGGCGCATGTTGTTGTTATATCAGGTTATTTTTCTATCTAAACATTAAATATAAATCGGGACATTACGGGTGTACAAAAAAAAATTTTATTTTTGCAAAATAAAGACCGCAAAAAAATTTTGGCTTTGACTTTACCCACGGAATAATGTAATTTCCTAATGTGACCGAAACTATGGCTAAGAAAATACTGATAATAGGATCAAACGGGCAGCTTGGCTACGATTTAGTCAATCAGGCCAACCTTGCGGGGCATTTTGTTATCCCCACCGACTACCCGCTCGTCGATTTGCTCGATAAATCGTCTGTAGAGGCCTGCGTAGACGAGGCGGCGCCGGACGTTATCGTCAACTGCGCGGCTTTCACCGCCGTCGACGACTGCGAGACCATGCGGGAGGAGGCATTTGCGCTGAATGCCGACGCCTGCGGGGTTTTGGCGAGCGCCGCCAAAAAACATTCGGCCCTGCTCGTGCATTTCAGCACGGATTATGTGTTTGACGGGCTGGCGGAAGCGCCGTATACGGAAGACAGCCGCCCCAACCCGCAATCGGCCTACGGTAAATCAAAGCGGCGCGGAGAGGAGGCCATCGCCGAGATATACGACAACTTTATGATTTTCAGAATCGCGTGGCTCTACGGGACGCACGGCAACAATTTTGTGAAAACGATTCGCTGGATGGCGACCTCGGCCTCACGTGCCAAGGAGAAAAAGCCGCTCAAGATCGTGAACGACCAATTCGGAACGCCAACGTGGACGGTGAGCGTGTGTCGGCAGGTACTCGCGATGCTCGGCAGGCCGGAACGCGGGATTTTCCACTGCACGAGCGAAGGATTTTGCAGTTGGTACGATTTTGCGAGGGAGCTCGTATCGGCATACGGCATTTCCGCCGATTTGGAGCCGTGCACAACCAAAGAATTCCCTCGCCCGGCGCCGAGGCCCGCGTACGGCGTGTTAGAGAATGCGCGGCTAAAGTCTATCGACATGAACATCATGCCGGATTGGCGGGATGCGTTCAAAGAATTTTTGGAATATCGAAAGGATTGATAATACCTCATGAAACGATTTTTAATAACGGGCGGCGCGGGTTTTATAGGCTCAAACTTCATTATCCATATAATCAAAAATCGCGTCGATTGCCATATCGTTAACTATGACCTGCTGACGTATGCCGGTAACCTCGAAAACCTAAGCGGCGTAATGAACGACCCGCGTTATGTGTTCATAAAGGGCGATATCTGCGATCAGGCCGCCGTCAAAAAAATGTTTGACGACTACGATTTCGATGCCGTAATCCATTTCGCCGCCGAGAGCCATGTCGACAAAAGCATCACCGGACCGTCGCAATTTGTGACCACAAACGTACTTGGTACGCAGGTTTTACTGCAAACGGCGAGGGAAGCGTGGACGGCAGCCGATACAAACGCTAATGCCGGCGGCATCAACAACAGGCGCTTTATCCATGTTTCAACCGACGAAGTCTACGGCACCCTCGGCGAAACCGGGTATTTTACAGAATCGACGCCGCTCGCCCCAAACAGCCCATACTCCGCCTCAAAAGCGGGCAGCGACTTGTTGGCGCGCGCATATTTTGAAACGTTCGGATTCCCGGCGATAATCACCCGCTGTTCCAACAACTACGGTCCATACCAGTTCCCCGAAAAACTTATCCCATTGATGATCGCAAACGCCCTGCACGACAAACCGCTCCCCGTCTACGGCGACGGCCTGAACGTGCGCGACTGGCTATACGTCAACGATCATTGCCTCGCCATAGAGGCCATCCTCAACAAAGGCGTTCCGGGCGAAGTCTACAACATCGGCGGAAATAACGAAAAGCGCAACATCGACATCGTCAAGCTAATCCTCGCTGAACTCGGGAAACCCGAAACCCTTATCACATTCGTAGAAGACAGGCTCGGTCACGACCGCAGATACGCGATCGACGCGGCGAAAATCAAAAATGAACTCGGATGGGAGCCGTCGGTAAACTTTGAAACGGGAATCCGCGAGACCATCAAGTGGTATCTGTCAAATAGAGACTGGTGGGAAAAACTAATCACGGCGCCTCATTGATACATCTGAAATCTCTCCACTGAACAGCGGCTCTATAGGTACTCACACTACCCCTCGGAACATAAAGACAGGCGCTTGATTTATCCACGTCTAGAAAAAGCGGCGCGCCCGGGCCGACTACCGGCGGGTGAGGCAATAAAACGGTGATGGAAGACAGACGGACGCAATCGGCAAACGCGCCCTGTCCGATGGATGCCACGCTATTCGGGATAGTTATGGAAGTCAAGCCGGTACAGCCGGAAAACGCTCTGTTTCCGATGGATGTCACGTTATTTGAAATGGTAATGGAGGTCAGGCCGGTGCAACCCAAAAACGCTTGATGTCCGATTGATGTCACACTGTTCGGAATAGTTACGGAGGTTAGGCCGGTGCAACCCTGAAACATGCTCTGCGCGATTGACGTTACGCCGCTTGGAATGATTACGGAATCGAGGCTCGTGCAGTTGGCAAACGCGCCCTGCCCGATCGTTCTCACACTGCTCGGAATGCTTATGGAGGCCAGACGAGCGCAGCCCTGAAACGCTTGCTGCCCGATGGATGTCACACTGTTTGGGATGGTTACGGAAGTTAGAGCGCCGCAACCGGAAAACGCGTTGTTTCCAATCGAGGTCACGCCGTCTTCAATGATTATCGTTGTAATTGAATTCCTGTTTTCAATCCACGGAGGGAGATTGTTGCGGTCATAATTTTCCATAGCCCCCCTGCCGCTTATGGTAAGAGTATCATTTGTCAGCGTCGCGGTTATACCGCCGCCGTCGGCGTGGCCGGGGTCGATGGTTTTGATACACGCAAAATCTTTCCAAACGGCGGCGGCCCTATAGGCGTCGACACCGGTTTCCGGGACGTAGAGGCAGACGGCCGTTTTGTTTACCTCGCTGAAAGGGGACACGCCCGAAACAATTACCGGTGGAGTAGGCGTCAGGGCGGCAATGGAAGTCAGGCCTGCGTTCTTGGCAAACGCGCCTTGCCCGATGGATGTCACTGTATTCGGAATAGTTACGGAAGCCAAGCCGGTGCAGCCGGAAAATACCCAGTTTCCAATTGTCGTCACGCTGTTTGGAATGACTATTGAACTCAGGCTGGCGCAACCCAAAAAAGCCTGATGCCCGATTGTCGTCACACTGTTTGGAATATTTATGGAGGCCAAACTGGCGCAACCCTCAAACGCACTCTGTCCGATTGAGACCACGCCGTCGCCAAGGGTTACGGAAACCAGGCGGGTACAATTAGCAAACGCGGCCTGCCCGATTGTCGTCACACTATTGGGGATGACTATGGAAGTCAGGCGGTTGCAGCCCTGAAATGCTTGTTGTCCGATTGATGTCACACTGTTCGGAATGGTTACGGAGGTGAGGGCTATACTGCCGGAAAACGCGTTATCTCCAATTGAGGTAATACCGTCTCCAATGATTATCGCGGTAATCAAACGTCTGCTGTCAAACCACGGAGGGAGATTGTTGCGGTCGTAATTTTCCATATTTCCCTTGCCGCTTACGATGAGCGTTCCGTCTCTCAATATCGCGGTTATACCGTCGTCGTCATCGTCAGGATCGGCGGATTTGATGCATAAAAACCCCAAATTAGCGGATCTGTAGGCATTGATGCTAACCCTTGGAACACGCAGGCAGATCGCCGCGGTATTCGCGCCGTCGAAAGAAACGCCCGTCGGCGGGGTGAGCGCTAAAAAAGTAATGGAAGACAGGTTGGCGCAACCTTGAAACGCCATCTGTCCGATTGAGACCACACCGTTGCCGATGATTACGGATGTCAGGTCGGTACAATCAAAAAACGCTAACTGCCCGATTGTGACCACGCTATTTGGGATGATTATAGAGGTCAGGCCGGTATTGGCAAACGCTTGTTGCCCGATGGAGGTCACGCTGTTTGGGATAATCACGGAAGTTAGTTTGGAGCACCCCAAAAACGCCCAGTCTCCGATAGAGGTCACACCATATTCGATGGTTATCGCGGTAATCAAGCTCCTGCCGCTGAACCATGGGGGAAGATTATCGCGACTGTAGTCCGCCATATCCCCTTCACCGCGTATGACGAGCGTTTCTTCACCTAACGTCGCGGTTACCGCGCCGGGATTTTCGACCGGCCCGATATTCCACGTCAAAGCGTTTACCTGCCCAATCATCACCGCCACGGTAAAAACCGCGATAACAAATTTCGTACCCCCCAAAGCCCTCATCACTCGCTCCTTTAGCGTTTAATCGAAGAAATCACACAGACTGGCTAACACCCTTTCGCATACTCGAACGCCCTATTAATCGCCTCTCGGTTTTTCTCGACCATTTCCGATGCTTTTTCAAATTTTTTCCTCACGGCTTCATCAAGCGCCGCCGATGTTCCGGATGCGATTATTTTGCTTTTTCCGCTGAAACGTTCCTCGACGGCGACCATCACCGATTCCAAGTCGACAAGCTGTCTCTCAACTCCGCAGAGCGCGCCGAGCATCGTCATGTTTGTGGCGAGGTCGGTGCCGGTGAACTCTATGGCTAATTTCGTTGCCGGAACGTAAACAATCTTCACGTTCAATTCGTCGAGCGCCTTTTTGTCCCTTTCGGGGATGATAGGATCGGCGGAGTTGACGATAATCAGGCCGTCTTTTTTAAGCCCTGTCCAAAATGGTATGGTATGGGATTTACCTTGGGTTATAACTTGCGGGGCGAATACCATGATTATATTCGGATACAGGATTTCGCCGCGGTCATAGATTTTTTCTGACGATATCCGCACATAGCTTTCGGTAGGCGCGAGGCGCTTCTCCGCTCCGAAAAACGGGTTGACAACCGCGTATTTACCGGTGGCGACAACCGCCGTACCAAGAATGTGCGCGGCGGTAACGACACCCTGACCGCCGAGACCGGCCATCCGTATATCGAGATTGTTTCTGTTCATGCCTTGCTCCTATTCAAATATTCCTTTGCGCCATCCGTCATATATTCTTCATATTTATAATAGCTCTTTTCCCCGTCTTTCGCCGCCTCGATTGTTTTGCTCGGCGGGAATTTCAGGTTTGTCGGGCAAGGACCGTAGACCTGTACATAAGTCGGCCCGATTTCACGCGCGACCAATATCGCTTTTCTGATTGTCTCCCCGACTTTTTTCGGACTTGCGACCGTTACCTTCGCCGCATAGACGCATCCTGAAGTTTTTGCTAATTCGAACATCGGAATTTTTGGAAACTTTTTTCCTGTCGGCGCCATGTTCAATACCGTGCCCTCGGTCGTCATCCCGCTTTCCTGTCCGCCGGTGTTTCCGTAGACCTCGTTATCGAGCATAACCGTAGCGATGTTTTCCCCGCGGAACCACGAGTGCAGCGTGTTGTCTAAACCGATATCGGCGACGCCGCCGTCACCCACCATCACCAGCACATCTTTTTGTTTATCCGGATGGCGGACTTTCAGCATTCTCTTCAGGCCGGACGCCACGGAGTTTTGGTTGCCGAACGCGGTGCACGAATAATTCAGTGTCGACTGCGTCAACGCGAAGTAGGAGCATCCTGGCGTACCGATGACGATAGTGTCTTCGGGTGCGGGCAACGACGCGAGCCCGAGGCGGATTGCCAACGATACGCCGCAACCCGCGCAGTGCGGGTGTGGGCCGGTCATTTCGTAGAACGTGCCGAGGTCGTCGACGGTTGTCGGCTTATCCCGATTGTAGGGGCCGTTTGCGATCAGCTCCTTGTATTCGGGGGTTAGGAACTCTTCGAATTCCTTGACCGGGGTTATTATTTTCTTTGACATGCTGTAGTCAGTTCCCGTTAAAGATTAATTAAAGTCAAAAAATTAAAATCAATATCCATCATTGGCGATATTTCTTTATTTCACCTATGATAATCTCGCTTGGCATCGATGCGCCGCCAAAGACGCGGGGACCCGGGGCGACGCGCTTATTGTTGTCTATCGACGCCTTGACCTCGCGCGATAACCAGCCGCCGACGTTGAACTCCGGAACGATTATCAACGACGCTTTGGCCGTGGCCTGTTCGATTTCCTTTTCCGGGAACGGACGGACGGATTTTACCTTTATCAGGCCTACGTCGTTTATTCCCTCGTCTTTCATCGCCCTTATCGCTTCCCTGCTCTGCGATACCGCGGTGCCCGAGGCGATTATCATTACGTCGGCATCCGGGTTTTCCACTTCGATCAGCCCGCCCATGTAATGGTTTATGTGTTTACGCGCCCGCTCCGCCGCCGCTAAAACTTCCTGATGCCAGCTCGCGCTTGCGGCGTAGGAGACGAAGTTGCTCTTATTCAGCAGTGGGTCGCGCACCATCCGCATAGGGACGTGCTCCATGTCAAACGGCGGTATCGGGGCGAAAGTCGGATCGTATACATTTAGCTTGATATCGTCCGGCGGCAACATTACCACTTCGCGCGTATGCGTCACGAAGAACCCGTCGGCAAATACCCCCACCGGCAAATGCACTTCCGGCTGTTCGGCTATGGCGTATCCGGCAAGGATAAAATCAAAGTAATCTTGCGCGTTTTCCGCGTGGAACATTATCATTCCCGTATCGAGCAAAAACGCCATCTCGATGGTCTCCGGCTGGATAGAAGGCGGCAGCGCGACACCCCGGCACATGAAAGCGCAAACTATCGGCTGGCGTGAACCCGCCCATACCGGAAACATCTCCATTGCCCGCAGCGTTCCCGGCCCGCTTGTCGCCGTGAATACCCGCCCGCCGCCGAGCGACGCGCCGTGTATGGCCGCCATCACCGCGAACTCGTTTTCGGCGCGATAGTAGTCTCCAATGTAGCCCTGCGCATAGAGGTCGCCCGTCAGGTGCATGCTCTCGCTTTGGGGAGTGATAGGATAGGCGATGGCCATGTCGACGTTGGCCCGCTTGACAGCCTCCGCGACGGCCTCGCTGCCGGTGATGAAAGTCCGGCTGCGCGCGGCGGAATGCAACATCTCGTCGGCGCTTACGGGCTTTTGGGCCGTGTGTATGTCTGTATTGGTATTGCTCATCAATCCTCCGGCGCTATCGCGTTTTTGGGACAAACCGACGCGCACAGTAAGCACATCTTACAAAACATCGCGCTGATAGCAACCTTTTTGTCCGCAGTTTTTTTAATGACGTTCGATTCGGGGCACGCTTTGAGGCATATCCCGCATCCGGTACAATTTTCTGTGTTGACGACAATCGCCATATCCGTTAACCCCGCTTCAACGATTTAATTTTTTCCGTAATTGCGTTAATTTTATCGACATTAATATCCCGCAGCGACGCCATCGCGTCTTCCGAGGCCGAATAGTCGCCAAGGACGATCGTGTAGCAATCAGTTCTGGCACGAATCAGCCGCAGAGCGTAGTTGGCGTAGTGGGAATGTACACCGGCAAACAGGCATACGTCAATGTCGTTTTGCAGTATCGTAACGTTGGGATGGTTGGGGCTGATTTCCATATCCGTCCTGATCCGCCTCGCGCTGTAGTCGATCATCGGCAAAATCTTCGCCCCGCAGGCCTCCGCCAGTTCCCGTACCGCCGCCGCTTTTGCGCTCACCCCGTCGTCCCACTGCCATATAAGTAGCGGCCCGGGACAGACCGCGGGGTTCTTGGCGTCCGCCAGTTTCCGAGCGATAACGGCGATCGCCTCATCCTCCGAAACGACGCTGCCCTCAACAATCGCGCTCCCGCTATCCGGCGGCATAACGCCCATCATCGCCGCCGCAGGAGCCAAATAAGCCTCGGGGCCTGGCAAAACCCTATACGTTTCCTGTACCATAAGGTATTTCCTCGTTGGTTGTTTTTCTGTATACAACCACATAATATACTATGGGGGCGCATCGCATAAAAATATTTTTTAAAAAAATCTGCGAAAGCGACGCTTGCGCATTAAAAGATATACTATATTGTATAAAATATTTTGTATTGATTTTAATCTTATTCAAAGGAGTTTTACCATGTCTAATGCTGTTTACTTTGTTTCTTACAAACTAAAAAAAGACGCTTCCGTACAGGATTTTTTACTCGCGGCGGAAAAGTTGAATAATGAATATATGTCCAAACAAAAAGGCTATATCTCATGGAAGCAACTTCTCGAAGGTGAAATGTGGGCCGATTTATTAACTTTTGAAACAATGGAAGACGCCCAAAAAATATCAAATCCAAGTGAAAAAAATGATCTGGCTGAAAAATTTTATTCTTTCATTAACCTGAATAGCTGTAAAGTCCATATTTTTACCGTTGAGAAAAGTTACTAGCAAGGAGCGGGGTTGTCAGTGAAATGCAACGCAGATGTTATTTTAACCCAGATTTTCCGTTATTAACCCGGCGATAATTAACCTCAATTATCTATTGAGTTTGGCTTTGTTTTTTGAGGACGGGGCTCGAGCCCCGTCCCCAAAAGCTTTTAAAAAACTTTTAAAGATTTTGACTGGGAACCGAACCCTGATCACATGTCTTCCAACTCTATCCCCTTGGTTTCCTTTACCTTCGCGATTACAAAGAATATACTTATGAAAGCGAAGAAACAGTACATCCCGTAGGCTCCGCCAAGTCCGATTGACGTGAGGAGGAGGGGGAATGTCGACGTTATCGCGAAGTTGGCGAGCCACTGTGAGAGGCCGCCTAACGCGAGGGCCGCGCCGCGGATACGGTTGTTGAACATTTCACCCAAAAGTATCCAGCATACGGGGCCCCATGAGAACGCGAAAAGGGCGACATAGAGGTTGGCGGATATAACGGCCATCCACGCCGCCGCGCCTTGCAGCACGGGGTTCCCATACTGATCAAGCCCCGCGGTGCCGAATATTATCGCCATAAGCCCGAGCGTGACGGCCATGCCGATAGAGCCCACAAGAAGCAGGGGTTTGCGGCCCACCCTGTCTACCAGAACGATGGCGATAATAGTGCTGCCGATGTTTATTACAGAGGATAGCACGCTTGTGAGCATCGCGTCTTGCTGTGTAAAACCGACGGACTCCCACAGTATATTTCCATAGTAGAAGATTACGTTTATGCCTACAAACTGTTGCAGCGCGGCGACGCCTATCCCGACCCATACGATTGGGGTCAGGCGGGTTTTGCCCGAAACTTTTTCCAAAAGGTCGCTGAATTTCGGGGCGATTTCAGAGTGCAGGCTTTTTTTGATGTCCTCTATTTTTTGCGCGACAATGTGCGAAGCGAGGATTTTACTCAAAACGCTTGCCGCTTTGTCGGGTTGCTTGCGGGTGACTAAGTAGCGCGGGCTTTCCGGGAGAAACATCAGGAGCACCCCGTAAACAAGCGCCGGGATACATTCCGCCCAAAACATCCACTGCCAGGTTTCAAAGGCGCCTATTGTAGTGACGCCTATTACCTCCCGCATCTCATTTACTATGGCGGCGCCTCCGGTGCCTGCGGCGGCGCCGGCCATTTCTCCGAGAAAGTAATTTGAGAGCAACGCCGAAAATATCCCTACGACTATGGCGAGCTGCTGCATGCTTGCGAGCCGCCCGCGCAGGACGGCGGGGGAGATCTCCGCGATATACGCGGGAACTATTACACTTGCCGCGCCAACCCCGATTCCGCCAAGTACCCTCCAAGCTATAAACTCGGCCATAGACCCGTCGCTAAAGAAGTAGGGGTAGCCGCAGCCTATGGCGCTTATAAAAAACATGATGCTCGACGCTCTCATAACGTTGCGGCGTCCGAACCTGTTTGCGAGCGTCCCGGCGGAGAAAGCGCCCGCCGCCGCGCCCAAAACCGCGATCGAAGCCGCGAGGCCCAACTGCAAGTCATTCGCGCCGAGTTTGAACCGCAAAGCGTCGAGCGTCCCGTTAATCACGGCCGTGTCGAAACCAAACAAAAATCCGCCTATCGCCGCCGCGCAAGATATAAACAGCGCGTAACCAAGCGAATATTCTTTCTGCTGCCGAATCATAGAGCGATTCCTTTTGTTTAGGGTTAAGTATTGAGTAAAATTAGAGCGAAAAACAACGCCGCCTATTATTTACCAACATCATTCAGCATACAGCCAAGACAAACAGCCGTAAAGCACACGCCATAATACTATTTTGTACGATACAGGGTAACAAGGCTGCTTCTCGCCATCCATATATTCAGTATAAGTTACCTACAGCACAGAAAGCAATCTTTTTTTTAAAAATCACATTGGCGATTGGTGCGCCCAGCACATCGTGGGGAAATTCATCGGATATGAGAAATAAGAGATAAAACCTTTTTAAAAGCTGTTTTTTTAAAAAGGTCCGCCTAACCGCCTGATGCCGCTCCGTAAAATTAGGGACAACAAAGGGTCGTTTGAACGGTAAGGGCGATGTTCATTCGAACCTTTTTTAAAAAAGGTTTTAAAAAACACCCTGATTCAAATTGCCGCAATATATATTTAGATGAGTTTGCGAGTCGGTGTTTTTGTAGAACGACGTTATTTTTTCAAACATAATAAAGGAACACAGGAAGCATGGAACAAACAGTCTTAACATTGGCTTGCATGTCACTTATAATTATATACTATACATTTGCGCGCATGGCTACTTTCACTGCAAAAACAGCCGCTGTTGCCACAAAAACGCCGTTTTCACCTCTTGACAAAATTG